>JBQGBW010000064.1:0-24775 GCA_052043475.1 Magnetococcales bacterium HHB-1 | reverse complement strand
GTTCGCACACTCAATAACTCGTTTTCTTGTCTTAAGATGATGCCAAAGCTTGCTTCCACATTTTGGACATATGAAACCGTCTGGCCAACGCAGTTGGATAAGAAAGTCAAAACATCCATCTTCAGTCGAAAAACGAAGGCTGAAATCAAGTAAATTATCTGGAATATCCATCTCAAGCATGTTTGTTTGAGTGCAGAGAAAAAGACTTTGATAATTGTACTATAGCCTGCACCAACCGGATACCCATATTTGATAATTGAGTCGAGATTAAAAATGGAACCAGCAGGATATCGCATCCTCTTAGAGTGAACAATGATAATTATGGTGTTGATTTAATAAGCTATTAAAAAGAAACTCTTTTGTTTCAGTGTGTGTGTTACATCATAAAAATAAATGTAGCTAAAAGGGCATGAAAAAAAAACCAGAAAAGCACGCCTTTATTTACCAGCATAATTGTGCGAGGAATATCCTCAGGGGTTGCCGTGCGGCCTAAGCCTAAGGTGGGCTTTTTCTCTATTTTACCATGATAACAAGCATCACCGCCCAGTTGGCACTGAAGAGCACCGGCGCCTGTGGTCATAACGATGCCAGCATTGGGGCTTTTCCAGTGCGGAAGGTTGCGCCATGACTTTATGGCACTTTTAAAATGACCGCTTAATGCATAGGTTAAGGCGGTGAGTCGTGCGGGGATAAAGTTGAGGAGATCATCAAGGCGGGCGGTGGCATAGCCAAAAAGGTTAAAGCGTGGGGTGCGATATCCCCACATGGCATCCAGTGTGTTGGCCAGGCGGTAGAGGAGGGCACCTGGGGCACCGAAGAGGAGATACCAGAAGAGGGGAGAAAAAACGGCATCGCAGCCATTTTCCAATACAGACTCCATCGTGGCTTTGGTGATCTCTGTTTCGTTCATCTTTTGACTGTCACGACTGACAAGATAACTGACCCTCTTCCTGGCTTGAGGAATGCTTTGTTGCAGCGCCTCTTCAACCGCTATGGCGTGCTCTTCGAGACTTTTTAAACCGATTGTAAAGTAGAGAATGAAGCTGGAGAGCAGAAGCGTTGCTGTATTGGGTTGTAACAGAAAAAATAGAAGGAGCGGTAGGGGGAGGACGAGAATCAGCCAGGAGAGTAGACCTTTAATGTAGGCGGTATTTTTTTGGGGGGTGTTGTTTATTTTGGTTTCGATAAAGATGGCTAAGTGGCCAAATCCCACTAAAGGATGAAAGTATTTTGTCTCACCAAACAGGCGATCTAACAGGAGAGCGAGGAGAGGCGTGAGGAGAAAGAGCAGATCAAAAAGAGGGGGCGTGTGATTAAAAAAAAGAAGCATAAAGTGTATTAAAGATTGAATGGATGGAGAAAAAAGTACTGGGAGCGTTGATCTCCCAGTACGCTTTAGGGTTACGTTTTTTATCTGTTTGTTCTATTAATTGTATCTTGTTGTGTTGGTGTTTGAAGGACTTGTATCCTTATCTTCTTCAGTGATAATTTCAATGATTTCCGTGTCTTCTTCGTTATTGGCTGTGTCTTCTTCGAGAAAGTCCTCTTCAGCGGCCGCTTCTTCAGTCGCTGTCTCTTCAGTGGCGGTCTCTTCGGTTGTGGTCTCTTCTGGTGGCGGAGGTGGTGGCAGATCCTGTTCATCATCACCTACGTCAGGTGGTGTTGCTTCGGACTCCTGTTCAACGGTTTTGGCCTGTTCGACACTCTCTTGCGCATTATCAATGGCGGCATCAATGATGGCTGTATCGGTTTGGCTGGCTTCAACATGTAGCGCTTCACTATCCATGCCGATATTGTTTGCAACCTGTTCGATGACCTCATTCGCCTGGTCGGGGTCGTGGGTGATGATGACCGCTGTGATCACGCCTGCGCTCTCTTCGTTGGCTTCAATGATGGTGCTGGCCACATCGGTTAACTGTTCTGGAGCGATTTCTGCTGTTGAGGCGGTAAAGCTGGCAGCGGCTTCTTGTTGTTCACTCTCAGGAAGGCTTTCCATCATTGTATCCGCGATCTCTTTGGCTGAATCGGGATTGGATTGTAGCGCCACTGTACTCAATTCAGCGGCAACCTCAGCATTTTGGTTGGCCTCATTGGCGAGTGCGCCTTCAACAACCTCTTTGGTGGCTTCCGGGTTCCCTTTAATGGCGTTTCCAACAACCTGTAGCAGTTGGCCTTTATCGGCCTCCTGACTGATTGATTCAACCACCTCTTTTGTTCCTTTGGCTTCCACATCCTGGTTGAGCGCGGTCACCTCTTCACTATGCTGTTGCAGTTGTGCTTCTGCGTTAGGAACTTCCTGCTCTGCTTCTTGGAGAAATTGCTGTTGTGTTTCGGTGGCGGGTTGTGCTTCGCCAAGGATTTTAACTTCAGAGGCTTTCTCTAGTAGAGCGACGGTTTCGCCTTCCGCTGTTTCAGCAGGGGGAGGCGCGGTGGCTTTATTGTTCTCTTCAGCCTGGGTTTGCGCAGGAACAAGATTGGCTTGTGCATCTTCTTGTTGCTGTGCGACTGTGGGTTTTGCAACCTCTTCTGTAGGAATATCGACCCGTATTTTGATATGTTCGATGGTTTTTGCCGCGACAGTATCGGGGATGTTTTTCGTTGGCGCGGATTTCTCACCGTTATCGACAACGGCATTATCGCCCGAGTTTAGTGGTGTGTTTCCCTCATCGTTATAGAGAATACCTGTGCCGTTATTAACGGAAACGAATGCGGGGCTTTTATCCCTGTTTGCGTAGACGTCGGCGGTGGTGCCACGCAGTCCCAAGCTGGCCAACGGTGTGTGGATGCGCATATCTGAATTTTTAAGGGTGAGGCCGGAGACATAACGGAAGGCGCCCTGAGAGAGAGTGACTGCTTTTTTTGAGAGGTTCTCAGCGGGGTTAAAGATGAAACGATCAATGTTGAGTTGAGCATTTGGTCCTAATGTTGCTAATGCACCATCGCGAAAACGGATAACAATCTTGCCGCCATGTTCAGTGACGACTTGCTGTTTGGGGTAGACTTTATCATGGAGTGAAAGTGTGGAAAAATCATTATTGCCCAGACGGGTTTTTGCACCATTTTTCAGGACAACAACGCGTCCCACGTGAAGTGCCGGTGTGGCTTGTCCAAGGCTTGTGTTGGGATACCAGGAGAGAAACATCATCATACAGAGTATGAGAAATGTTTTTCTCAGATGACTCATCTGATTTGCAAGATGCTTAACCATTTGATTTCCTTGTATAATAATGATGATCCGATGGGTCTATCATTTGGGACATTCTAAAAGAGTGATGAAGGTTCTGTTGTGTGGTTTTGTGT
Organism: Magnetococcales bacterium HHB-1; assembly: GCA_052043475.1. Taxonomy (GTDB): domain Bacteria; phylum Pseudomonadota; class Magnetococcia; order Magnetococcales; family JBQGBW01; genus JBQGBW01. The sequence continues at coordinate 21,475 of JBQGBW010000064.1, read as the reverse complement.
CTGCTCAGCAGGAAAAGGAGGGAGTGGCTCAATGCCCTGGCTGGTAATTTTATAGATTGTGCATTGGCGTTGGCTTTTTCCTGAGGGAAGATAGGCAAAGCGGCCGGAGGCACCATAGAAGCCGATATTGCGGCTGATCCGACTTTTCCATGGAATTTCGTGCAATCTTTGTTCGCGGAGCAGTTGTGCCAGTGCGGCAACGCTGTCGTAGGTGAGCAGGGTGAGGAGAACGGGGGTTCTTTTGTGTCCCCAATCTTTTTTGAGTGCACTAAGGAGATTTTTTTTCTCTTTGTTGGAGGTATCACAGAAGAGGGCACCGCGGAGATAGTCGGTGCCTTGGGAGAGTAGGGCGGGGCGGTTCCAGCCGGGAATCCCTAAGAGGGTGACTTGCGCGGGGGTATTGATTGAGAAAAAACGGAGTTGGGGTGCTAGGAGGCGGATGGTTCGTGCGGAACTGGGGATGAAAATGGCGTCAAATTTGACCCAGGAGGGGAGTCGATCTGGTTGAGGTTCTAAAGGGTCGGGTTGAAGGCCATCTATTTTGCTTTCGTTGAGCAGTTGACGAATGGCGGCGGAGAAATCGACGGCGGTCTTTTTAAAGAAGACGGTGCTTGCGTGTTCAGCCCCCAGGGTTTTTATGCGTTCTTCGAATGCTTTTGCGGTGAGTTTGCCATATTCTGTATCTGGAGCGAGAATGGCAAGGCGTCTTTTTTTGGCCTGTTGTACTGCAAAGTTGGCGATATCTTCGGCCTGCTGGGTGGGGGATAGGGCATTGAGGAAGATATTGGCGTTATAGGTTCTGTTTTCTGGTAGGATATCTTCGTGTGGATTGAGAGAGAATAGCGCGATCTGGTTTCTATGGGCTTCTTGTGCAGCGATACGTGAAGGTTCGTGGAAGATCGGCCCGATGATGGCTTGAATTCCTTTTTGGTGGAAGTCATTGACGGCCTGGATAATGGTCTCTTTTTTTCCAGCGCTATCGGCAATATGGAGTTTAAGTGGGACATCGCGGTAATCGGAGAGGGCTTTTTGAACGATACGCACCATCTGCTCTCCTAAGGGAGCGTAGGGGCCGGAGAGTGGGACAAAGAGTCCTACGGGGAAGGAGGGCTCTTTTGTGTGTTCTTGAGGGTTTTTGCGGCGCAGGATCTCCTCAGTCAGTGTTGGGAAGGGATTTTTCCTTTGTTGTTTTGTTTCTTGGGGATGTTTCTTTATGGGCTCTGTCAGGCCTTTGGCGGCGGTTTGCGCCCATTGGGTTAAGGTTTGCAGGGTGGCGGTGAGGTGGTCTTGTGTTCCGCTGAGTCCGGGTTGGATGTGTTCCAGTGCGTTGTTCCAGTGTTGGACTGCCTGGAACTCTTCTCCTTTAAAGCGCGCATGATCGCCTAATGCGAGGTAGATATAGGGGATGAGTGCGGCGTTCTGGGATTGTTGTTTTAGGAGATCGCTTAAATGTGCGGGATCTTGGGTTGTGGTTGCAAGAATGATGGCTTTGCTTAAAGGTTTGTTGTGTGCGGTGGTTTGCAGCGCGTTTAAGAGGGTTTTGCTGGCATCGTGGTTGGGATTTTTAAAGTAGAGTGAGAGCATCTCCTGCCAGAGATAGAGGTTCTCTTCTGAGGGGGCGCTGTGGCCTAAGAAGGTTTTGCTGTAGTTCCAGGCTTCATTGAGTTGGTCCTGTTGTTTGTAGTGGCGGAACAGGTGTTGGGCGGCGATGGCGGCAAAGGGGTGGCTTTTGTATTGGGCGGCGGTTCTTAGGGCGGCGAGTGCGGATTTTCGATAGCCCTGTTTAAGGTCAATGAGTGCTTTTTTGACCAGCGCTTCGGTGGCTGTTGCCGTTTGAGGGAACTGTTGAATGATTTGATTGTAGAGTTTGCGTGCGCGATGCGGTTTTCTCCGCTGGTTAAGACGGTCCGCTTTTTTGATCAGGTCGGAGGCTTGGGCCAGGGGTGGGGTGGGTTTAACCGTTTTTTCTGGGGTGTAGGAGGGGGTTGAGGGTGGTGGTGGCGTTGGTGTGGTGCAGGATGTAAGAAGGGCGAGTGCGGTGAGGATCAGTATTTTGGTGTAATGTCTTTTCATGATTTTTTAATGGAACTGGCTTTGAGCGCGTTATGAAGGCCAATCCTTACACAACTTTATAGAGGTGATTTTTAGTTGCATTTTTTATGACAAAGCGATAAAAACGCAATTAAAGTATAGCTGTTCTCTGGAACGTCGGCAACGCATTTGCTAGAGTAATAGGCTTCTTTTTAAAAAAAGATTGCGGTAAGGATCTTTAAGGATGCGCACCTCTTTTTTAATGTATGGCTTTCTGCTTGGATGTTGTTTTGCTTTGGTCACAGGATGTTTTTCTGTTTCGGATCGTTATCGGCGTGTGGATTCTGTTACACGGCAGGAGGCGGAATATCTGCGTATTTTAGCAGTGAAAGAGACTCTGCGTAAGGAGGGGATGTTAGGGCGGGTGGCTTTTCGCTTGCGAAAAGCCAATGTGATGCATTGTAAGTCGCGTGTGGCGGGGGCTTTGGGGGTTGTTTTTTTTAATCAGACCCGCTTTAGTGATGACTTACAGGAGGCGGCCAGATCGTTGGGTTTCTCCCGTCTGCTTAAGGTGGTGCATCGCTATTCTGGTTCTCCGGCAGAAAAGGTGGGGCTGAAACCGGGAGACATGATTTTAAAGGTGAACGGTATTGATCTCTCTGAGAGGGAGGCGAGCAAGACCTTGTTGGGATCTGCTCTGGTGGCGCCAATTCGTCAGGGGGTAAGGCTTCAATTGGTGGTGAGGCGACAGAAGAAGCAGATATCCATGGATGTGCAGCCAGAGATGCTCTGTGATCTTGCCATATTTATGGATCAGAATGAGTCGATTGACGCTTATGTGGATGATGGCGATATCTTTATTACGACAGGAATGATGCGTTTTCTAAAGAGTGAAGATGAGTTGGCCTGGATTATCGCTCATGAGATGGCGCATGTGCTGCATAATATCTATTATATGGGAATTGAAGGGGAGAAAAAAGCCGACTATTGGGCAACGCGTTATACACTGCGAGCAGGCTATGATCCTGAAAAAATTGTCCAGTTTTGGCAGCGACTGGCGGCGGAGGAACCGAATGAAATTCTCTTCTCGCAGAGCGGTTACCCTTCGGCGGCAGAACGGATTGTGGTTGTCAAAAGGGCTTTGGCTGAACTGATGACTGAACAGTGAAGTGATTTAAGGTTGTTGCATGTTGCTGTTTTTAAGGTGAACGGAGATGTTTTTTAAAAAAGGTGGTCTGATGCAGCGTTTCTCTGAAGATGGCGGTGATGAGACGGATCGTGCGCGTGCAACAGATGAGCGTCAGCAGTTGGGTGGATATGGTGAACTTTTAGCGGAGAAGCATCTGATTGCGCAGGGGTGTCAGATTGTTGATCGTAATTTTCGTGTGCGTGGTGGTGAGATCGATTTGATTGCGCTGGATGGTGAGACCCTTCTTTTTGCGGAGGTTAAAACCCGACGGGGTGGTGGTCATCCTGGGGAGGCGATCCATAAAAGGAAGCAGCAGCAGTTGTTTCGTATTGCACAATATTTTTTACATAAATTCCCGGTTTACAGTGACGCTTATTGCCGGTTTGATGCGCTGTTGGTTTTTAATCAGAAGCGTTCAGGATGGCGGGTGTTGTGGTTAAAGGATGCGTTTAGACCGGGGTGGTGAATTGCTCTTTATAATAACCGATTTTTTTTTAAGTTAAGTAGTCATGCCTATATTTGAACTCTCAAAAGAGAGACCTTTACAGTTTCCTCCTTTGGCGCTTGCAGAACCCGATGGGCTTTTGGCTGTTGGTGGAGACCTCTCCCCTGAACGGCTGGTGGCGGCGTATCAACAGGGGATATTTCCCTGGTATTCTCCTGGGCAGCCCATTCTTTGGTGGAGTCCTGATCCACGGATGGTGCTTTTTCCCGAAGCGCTTCATATCTCTAAAAGTTTAAAAAAAAGATTGCGCCGAAAAACCTATCAGGTCACTTTTGATCACGCTTTTGAGGCGGTTATTTCACATTGTCAGCAGGGTGATACAAGAAAAGAGGTCGGGACATGGATCACGGATGAGATGCGAGAGGCTTATATTGTTCTACATAAACAGGGAATTGCTCACTCGGTGGAGAGTTGGTCTTTAGAAGGGGGGGAGAAAAAATTGGTGGGTGGGCTCTATGGCATTGCTTTGGGGGGATGCTTTTTTGGTGAGTCGATGTTTTTTCTTCAACCGGATGCCTCAAAGGTTGCGTTTGTCACGTTGGTCAAGTTTTTAGCCTCGCGCCATTATCATCTGATTGACTGCCAGGTCAATACCACACATTTGGCGCGCTTTGGTGCGAAAAATATCTCCCGTGATCAGTTTATGGATTATCTCTCGCGTGCGCTTGAGCAGTCGCAACGGCGGGAGCGATGGTGTGATGTCTCTGGATGAAAAAATAAAAACAGGTATAAAGATTGCATCTAAGCCTGTGTAATTGTGTTTTTATCGTTGACAGTCTAAAGCGTTTCCGTGGATTCAGTGCCTTTTTCATAATTATTAAGGCAGAAAAAGGCGGTAGAACTTACCGCTGAAGGAACTTTTGGACACCACGCGGGTGATAGTCTTATGAGGCGAGTAGCATTTTCTAGATATTTTTTGGGCTCTTTTTGGAGGAAACTCGCCGGAGTAGGGTTGAGTTGTGCCCTGTTGAGCGGATGTTCGAACTCAGGACAGGTCGCGCCAGCTAAAAACCATTTTCTTCGTCCAACGCATGCGCCTGTTATGACGGATAGTACAGTTCTGAGTGAGTCGGAACTGCCGGAGAATACGGGTGATTTTGGTGAAATTGACGGAGAAGAGGGCTATACCATCTCTGTCACAGATATGGCGGTACGCGATCTTCTGTTTGCGTTGGCACGGGATGCCAACATGAATGTGGATGTTTATCCAGGGATTCAAGGGCGTGTGACCATTCAGGTGGTGGATCAACCGCTGCCAAAGATTTTGGATCGTATCGCCAAACAGGTGAATCTCCGTTATGAAATTGACGGCCAGACCATCAGTATCACGCCAGATCGTGCCTATCTTAAGGTTTATCAGGTTGATTATGTTAACCTGACGCGGAAGAGTTCCAGTACGAATAAGGTTTCGACGCAACTGACAACCAGTTCAACAGATAGTGATGATACAGATACAGAGACAGATGATGATCTTAATCAATCGACAAGCACGCTGGAGAGTTCGAGTGAAAATCAATTCTGGGAGTCTTTAAGTAAAAATCTGGAGACTGTTTTGCAGATCTCAGAAGAGGAGACGACAACGGGGGCGTCGGCGGCAGTCAGTAGTGCGTTGCCGCCTTCCACTTCCGTGGCAGGTACTGGGACAACAACCGCAGCGACTACGGCGACAACGAATTCTTCACGGATTGTTGCGCTGCATCCTAGTGCGGGGATTATCAGTATCTATGCGACCCGAAGCCAGCATAATCGGATACAGAAGCTACTGGACAGTATCATGGAGAATGTCCATCGTCAGGTAACCATTGAGTCAACGGTTGTTGAGGTCTCTTTGAGTGATCGATATCAAGGTGGGGTGGACTGGAACAACTTTAACTTCTCTTTTTTTGGTATCAAGGGGGGGAATAATACAGCGGTTGGTTCGGCCATCGCGGGCAATGTGGTCAACCCTTTGAGTTTGATTCCGCTTCGTGCTACGGGATCTCTTCCGACGTTTTCTCTTCCCTTTTCGGCTTCGGCACGTAATGGCCATCAAAGCATTGAAGCGACAGTGAAGGCTTTAAAACAGTTTGGTGATACCAAGGTGTTATCGAGTCCAAAAATTATGGCGATGAATAACCAGACGGCGATTTTGAAGGTGGTGAACAATCGTGTCTACTTTACGGTTGAGTCTACATCATCATCCTCTGATACAACGACATCGACGATCAATACCAAGTTGCATACGGTTCCTGTGGGATTGGTAATGACCGTGACGCCCCATATTGCTGCAAATGATATGGTGACACTCAATGTACGGCCAACGATATCTTATATCAGTCAGTGGGTTACTGATCCTAGTCCCAGTCTGAAAGAGGCGGGCACAACCAACCTTATTCCTGAACTTCAGATCAAAGAGATGGAATCATTGATTCGTCTGCATAGTGGTCAGATCGCTGTTTTGGGAGGATTGATGCAGGATCGGGTGAATAAAAGTACGGCAGGTCTGCCTGTATTATCGGATCTTCCTGCGGTTGGAGAGTTGTTTAAATATAAGGATGATTCGGTGACAAAAACAGAACTGGTCCTGTTTATCCGTCCTGTGGTGATGTCTCATAAAAAGCCAAGAGTTGTTGCGGGACGGAATCGATATCCTGGTGGATATCCTGCCAGTTATAAAACGCCCGCACCGAAAGCCGTTCCTGGAAGTTATCAGCATTTAAGAGTCGTCCCCGTGCAGGCGATGCCCGTAAATGGCCGCGCTTATCCCCAAGGAAACCATGGTCAAGCGTATCCTCAAGGAGGATATGGTCAGGCGTATCCTCAGGGGGGAAGCGTTCAACAACCCGCTGGGCGGCAAGGTCCATATCTTGACTTTACCCATTCACCACAACCTGCTTATCCGCAGCAACCCACACCTTACCGGGCGCCGCAACAATCGTCTAATCATCGCCTCCAGAATAGCCCTTCTTAAAAGATGATGGCTAAACAACCTGAAAAGCGTTGTTTAGATCATTGAATGTTCAAATAATTTTTTCTTATGCAAAGAAACCCTCACCAGATATTTCTGGTGAGGGTTTCTGTTTTTTTGTGGATAATCGAAAAAAAGCTTGCACTTTTGAGAGAAGATGACGATAAAAGAAAGCAGGGAAGTGGGCTTTGGAATTTTATGTTTTTTTGTGGAAGGATTTTTTTGCAAAAAAAATTTAAGAAAAAGCTTTTTTTTTTAAAATATGCGCTATAATAGTATGTATTGGCTGTGATGAGTGTCCTTTGGAGGGAACGAAAATTTCGGTCAATGAAACCAGTCGTTTTGTAAATGCTCCTTTCTGGCGTTTTGAGACGTTGGTTTGTTGAGTGGGGAATCCGTTGATGAATAAGCTTCCGCTCGGAAAAATTCTTTTTCTTATCTTGGCTGTGTTTGCTGCGGCCGGGATAACCTACTATGTTGTTGTTTTCTCACCGAGTCAGACCGACACCACAGCGGATCGTGGTGCGTCTCATGATGCGTCGGCACCGGATCAATCCGTGCCTGAAAAGGATACGTCTTCTACGAGTGAGGTAAAAACATCAGCGTCTGCGGAAACGCCTAAAGATTCTACACCAACTAAAAATAAATATCCGTCCTTACCAACTAAAAAGGAATCCCCGTCTTTCAAGCCGGTGCCGAAATCTGAGCCTCCTGCGTTTGAACCCACTGTGCATGCTGATTCACAACAGGTTGTTGCGCCTGCGTTTCAGAGTGCTATGAGCAAACTGCTGGAGAAGTTGCATATTGGTCATATTATCCATATTAGAAACAGTGCAGAGGGACAGGAGCAGGGGAGTAGTGCGCCACGTCCTCTGGCGGTCAGTCAAAAAGTTTATCCTTTTCAGCAGATTACAACCGCGCCAGAATCCAGTGTTGTGGTGCAGTTCCGTGATGGCTCCACATTTACAGTTGGTCCAGATGCCAATATCTCTTTAAATAAATTTGCCTTTAATCCTGCAAGCAGCCAGAGCATTAAAGAGATTGATGTGAAACAGGGAACATTTCGTTATGTTTCTGGTTTTGCTGTGAAACGCTCCTCAGTCGATATCCGTACGCCAACCTCTTCTCTGGGGTTGCGCGGAACGTCCGTTGAAGGGGTGATCTCTCCTGTTACACCTGTCTTTATCAACCTTCCTGAAGGGGAAGGACATGTCAATACGGATGCGGGGAGTGTCGCTTTACAGGAGGGCAATGCTTCAGCCGTTCTTTCAAAAGATCAATTGGCCTCTAATCCAGACGATATGCCTCCTGAAGTGACATTGCAGACGTTGCATCATATCTATGATGAAATTGGTGAGACGCGTCCTGATACAACAATGTCGGCTAAGCAGATTGAAGAGGATGCGTTGGCCAACCTGATTCCCATGGTGGATCAGATTGCGGTGATGCAGTCTGCAAAAGCGGTTCATGAGGCGATGAAAGCCCGTTTTGCGCTTCATGATGCACCGAACCAAACACCTTTTACGGTACACAATCCAGGCGATAAGGCTTTTAAACATTTTTCAACGCTCTTTGCTGATTTTCTAAGCTCTTTCTCTCTGATTCGTTCGGCACACGCTTTAACTGAGGAGCAGGCGCAGGCATTGGTTAATAAACTGGCGCTGCTTATGGAGGCTCAGGAGACAGGCGCTGTTCGTCCCAATGGTCAAGGATTGAGTACAGCCCAACAGGCGATTGTGGATGCTTTTAAGAAGAAGGCCAGCCAGATCTATCCTGATGCACAGAAGAAAGTTGCTGCGGCCAATGCCAATCAGCGTGCGCAGAGCCAATCGAATGCGACTCAGGCCACATCGAATGTTACAGGTGCTTCTGCACAGGTTGTCAATACATCCCAGGTTCTGGCAGATATTGTCGGTTCTGCGGTGAGTGCAGCGAAAAGTGCAGGATTGGATATCAGTAAGGATATTGTTCAAAGCGCAATGAATGCGGACGGGGTGGCCGCCAATGCGGTGGGGGCGACTGAAGTGGCTAAAGCCGCCGCCGCCGCTGATCCAGATAACGCAGCAGAGTCGGCCGCAGCAGCGGTGAGTTCTGTAAAGGATCAGATTGAACAAGGGAATATCGATCAGAGTCAGGCTGAGCAGAGTATCGCTGAAATACGCAAGGCTGCAACTGATGTGACTGCTTCTACTGTTGGAGAGGTTCCTGATAAGGCTGCGGATGTGGCGGCAGCAATCGCTAAAGTTTTAGGTGATGAAGGTGCGGCGGATGTGGCGAGTGCGGCGATTAAAGCGACACCAGCGGAGCAGCAAGCGGAGGTCGCTGCAGAGGTGGCTGCGGCGGTAACGAAGGTTTCTGACTCCAGTAAGGCGGCAGATATTGCTACGGCTTCAACGTCGGCTTTAAGTGCGGATGATGCCAAGAAAAGTGCGGCAAGTATTGCGGCATCTGTCGCTCAATCAACAGATGCAGATAAAGCGGCTGAAGTTGCAGCGGCAGTGATTAAATCGACGCCTGAAGCAGATCAGGCGTCGGCGGCAGCCGAAGTTGCGGCGGCGGTAACGAAGGTTTCTGACTCCAGTAAGGCTGCCGATATTGCCACGGCCTCAACATCGGCTTTAAGTGCGGATGATGCGAAGAAAAGTGCGGCAAGTATTGCGGCATCTGTCGCTCAATCAACAGATGCAGATAAAGCGGCTGAAGTTGCGGCAGCAGTGATTAAATCGACGCCTGAAGCAGATCAAGCGGCTGCGGCAGCCGAAGTTGCAGCGGCGGTAACGAAGGTTTCTGACTCCAGTAAGGCTGCCGATATTGCTACGGCTTCAACGTCGGCTTTAAGTGCGGATGATGCGAAGAAAAGTGCGGCAAGTATTGCGGCATCTGTCGCCCAATCAACAGATGCAGATAAAGCGGCTGAAGTTGCGGCGGCAGTGATTAAATCGACGCCTGAAGCAGATCAGGCGTCGGCGGCAGCCGAAGTTGCGGCGGCGGTAACGAAGGTTTCTGACTCCAGTAAGGCTGCCGATATTGCTACGGCTTCAACGTCGGCTTTAAGTGCAGAAGATGCGAAGAAGAGTGCTGCAGAAATTGCGACGGCTGTTTCTCAGTCAACCGATGCTTCCCAGGCAGGTAATGTCGCCGGCGCGGTAACCAAGGCGGTTGGGGCAGATTCTAAAGCGGTTGCAGCCGAGGTGGCTTCCGCGGTAACTCAGGCTGCACAGGCGGCTGGGAATGATGTGGGTGCAGATGTCGCTTCTTCAGTGATTCAGGCGACACCAGCAGCGGATCAGGCATCAGCGGCGGCTGAAGTTGCGGCGGCTGTAACCAAAGCTTCTGATCCGAGTAGGGCTGCGGATATTGCTGCGGCTTCAACCAGCGCTTTGAGTGGAGATGATGCAAAAAATAGTGCAGCAACCATTGCCGCGGCAGTAACGCAATCAACCGATGCCTCTCAGGCTGCGAATGTGGCCGGTGCGGTTACAGGGGCTGTGGGTGGTGATAATGCGGCGACTGTCGCCTCTGAGGTGGCAGCGGCTGTAGCAAGTACTCCAGATGTCTCTTCAGCAGACGTTGCCGCTGCGGTAACTCGAGCGACTGGGGATAAGGCCAGTAGTGTTGCTTCTGAGGTGGCTTCCGCTGTTACTAAAGTTTCTGATCCTAAAGAAGCGGCTCAAATTGCAGCCCAGGTTACAGGTGCTCTTGGTGATGATAAAGCGGGTACAGCAGCAGAAATTGCGACGGTTGTAGCGCAATCGCTTCCAGCGGATTCAGGGCAGGCGGCTGAAGTTGCTGCTGCTGTAACAACGGCTGTTGGAGATGAAGCGACAACGGTTGCAGCGGATATTGCGGCATCTGTAGCGAATGTTGCCAGTGATGCAGAAGCAGGCAGTGTGGCCGCAGCCGTAACGGGTGCGGTGGCTCCAGAGCAACAGGCGGCTGTTGCAGCGGATACTGCAGCGGCGGTCACTCAGGTTAAAGGCAGTGCAGTGGCTGCTGATGTGGCAGGGCAAGTAGCCCAGGCTTCTCCTGATGCGGCGGCGAATGTGGCCGCAGCGGTAACCCGGGTTGCTGGAAATGATGCCGCAGCGGATGTGGCTAAGGCGGCTGCTCAAAATGCCGGAGCAGAAAATGCAGCAGCTGTGACTGCAGCGGTTGTTGATACTGTGGGTGGTAGTAATTCAGATGCAGCAGCAGCGGTTGCAGGGTCAGTGGCCAGTGTTTCTCCTTCGGTTGCTGGTGAAGTTGCAGCAGCGGCAGGCGCCAGTCAAACAGTGGTCGATTCGGTGGCCGCAGCAACGAATACGCCAGCGGCGGATGTTTCTGCCAGTGCGCAGCAGGCCGCCTCTGATCCTACATTTAATCAAACGGTTCAAAAAGCACAGAGTGATGCGCAGGCGGCAGTGGCGCAATCTTCAAACAGCGCCGCGACCGCAGCGACGGCAGCTCAAGCCAATCAAACGACAGCGAGCGAAACTGTGACGCAGGCGGATAATGCTGTAAGCAGTGCTCAGCAGAGTAGCAGTGTGGTCAATGATGCGGTTCAGTCGGCGAATGCGGCGGCACAATCTGCATCGGAAGCGGTTCAGTCGGCGAATACGGCGACTCAAGCGGCAACGACGGCAGTTCAAGCAGCAGCAGCGGTGACGCAAGCCACCACGCCTGCAACATCGGGAACAGCGACCGATACAACAACAGATGCCGCCGCAGGTACGAGTACATCAGGCACAGGGACGACGACAGGTACAACGGCTCCAGGTGCAGGGACGACGACTGATACAACGACTCCTGGTACTGGGACGACAGGTACAACGGCCCCTGGTACGGATACGACAACGGGGACTACTGCACCAGGCGCGGATACGACAACAGGTGCACCACAACAAGATGGTGCTGTTGTTCCTGAGCCCACAACGGATACAACGGCAACAACAACACCAGCAACCTCAACCACAACAGAGACCACAACGACAGGCACAACAGATACAGGGACAACGACGAGTAGTGGTACGACGAGTAGTGGCACGACGAGTAGTGGCACGACATCTACGACGACCACGACATCAACGACGACAAATAACGCCCCCACAATGAGTGGCAGCTCTGGTAGTGTTGCAGAAGATGCCAGTGTGGGAACTTCTGTGGGGACGATGACTGCATCAGATGATGATAATGATACCATTTCGTATTCTTTAACTTCAGGTGGTAATGGTGCGTTTGGTATAAACTCTTCTACAGGGGAGATTACAACACTTACGTCTTTGGACTATGAAACAACGCCTTCGTATTCACTGACCGTTGCAGCTTCAGATGGAAATGGTGGCTCTGTATCGGCATCGTTTACGGTGACAGTTACGAATGTGAATGAAGCACCTTTTCTTCTTTTCTCCTCTCTAAGTTTGGAGGCACTGGAGAGTACGCCTGTTTCATTAAACAATCAGTTTGCTGCTGTTGATCCTGATAATAATGATACGTTGACTGTGGCTGTTTCTTCTGAAAACGGAGCTTTTACAACAACTTCAGATTCTGCTCTTAAAGATAGTCGCTCTTTTACAGGGGGAGAGACTGAAGCACAAAACTATTTAGATTCACTCTCTTATCAGTCGGATGTTGCAGGCTCTGATACCATTAGTTTGAAAATTACGGATAGTGGTGGTTTGTCTGTGAGTTTAGATCTCCCCGTGACGGTAACCGCTGTTACGAAAACACCGACAGTTAATCCATCATCAATTGTGGGCCTATTGGAGGATACAGCCTCTGAAACGATTGTGTTGACTCGAGGTGCCAACGATTCTGTTTCACAGTTCTTTAAAATTTCTAATGTAACAAATGGCGTGGTGACCCATGCCGATGGCTCTGTCTTGCCTTCAGATGGTTATATCACGGTTGCTGAAGGTGCCGCTGGTGTGAAGTTTACACCAGATGCCAATGAGTCAGGCTCTGAATTCTCCTTTGATGTGCAGATTGCGCAAACCAATGATGGCACCACGTTAGGAGATGTGGTCACTGTGCCAATTACTGTGATTTCTGTTGCAGATATGCCTTCGTATCCAACGGATACGGTGGTGTATAAGGATGCTACAGAAGCGACGGATATTGCGATTAGCCGCAACAGTGTGGATACGGATGTTCAGACGTTTATAATCTCTCAGGTTTTAGGTGGAACATTAACGCGATCAGGGACTGCTGTGGCTGCGAGTGGTACGGAAACATTGACTGCTTCGAGTGGAACGTTGACGCTCTCTTTCACACCAACGGCAGGTTTCAGTGGTACGGCAAGCTTCGATGTGCAGGCGGTCGCCGATGCCAATAACAGCAGTTCAACCTCCTCGGCAGTTGTGACGGTTCCGATTGCAATTAAACATATTGCAGGTACGCCTACAGTTTCAGTGACTTCTGCCGCACCCTACTACGAAGATCAAGACATTACAGGAATCTCTATCAGTCGTAATGCCAGTGATACCGCGAGTCAGGTCTCTAACTATAAGATTATCTCTGTTACAGGGGGTACGCTCTATCGTAGTGATGGTTCAACAGCGCTCTCTGTCAATGAGATCATTGATCAAAATGTTGCAGATGGATTGATTTTCCGACCCACGGCCGATAGAAACAATCTAAAAGGTTCAGCAGGTTTTCAGGTTCAGGCGATTGCGGATGTCACCGATACCGGTACGGCCAGTACAACGGTGAATACCACCTTTGATATCATACCGGTAGCCGATACACCTGTGGTGGCTGATTTTTCGGTCTATGAAGATAGCTCCTCGACAACGTTTCAAGTGACGGCGAATGTTGTCGAGGCCACCTCTGAAGTGACCAGCTTTATCATTGATAACGTTGTTGGTGGGACTCTGACAGCCAATAGTGGTACAAAATCGCTTATTGCAGGGCAGACATTCTCTGTAAGTGAAGGTGAGGCTGGCTTACAGTTCACCCCAACTGCGGATCGTGTTGATTCGGGGTCAATCACATTAAGAGCCATTGATGATATCAGCGATACAAACACCTTCAGTGCATCTAAAACGATTACAATTACCATTAAACCGATTGGTGATGTTCCCTCTGCTTCTAATGTGCCTACAGCCATTGATGAAGATGGTGAATCTACACCTATTACAATTGCAAAGAATGCTCTGGATGAATCCCCTGTCTACTTTGCTTTCTCCTCAATTACAAACGGCCAACTCTTTCAGAGCGATGGAACAACAGAGATTACAACGATAAGTTCTTTAACTGAAGCGCAAGCCTCAAATGGTGTTATCTTTAAGCCCAGTGCGAACTACTTTGGTAATGCCTCTTTTGATGTGCAGGCATTCACCGATCTGAATGATCGAACCAATACGTTAAGTGGTGCGGTGACCGTATCCATTCCGGTTTCAGCGATTGGTGATACGCCAACGGTTTCGGATGCAACCACCGCAGAGGATACCGACTCTTCCGCAATACTGATGAGCCGAAACAGTGTGGATGGTGACGAGGTTACTCACTTTATCATCACGGAGATTACCGGCGGAACGCTGCATAAAAATGATGTCAATAAAACAGCAATCAGCGATGGCAGCGCCATTACCTATGCTGAAGGTGCTGTTGATGGTGTGATCTTCAGACCCACCGCAGACTCGATGATTGTGGGAAGTTTTAAGGTCTGGTCTTCTCAGGATGGGTCAACCAAAGCGGCGCAGAGCAGTTCAGCACAATCAACAATTACCATTACGGCGGTGGCCGATACACCACAGGTTGCTTCTACGGTGACTGTAGAGGAGGATTCACAATCTTCTGCGATTACGATTGAGCGAAATGCCAACGATGGCAGTGAGGTGGATAGTTTTAAAATTTCTAATGTGATCGGTGGTACCGTCTATCGAAGTGTCAATGGATCGCTTGTTGCGCTCTCTTCTGCGGATGTGATGACCGCCGCCGAAGCAGGATTAGGGGTGATTTTTGCTCCTTCGGCAAACAAATCTTCTCCAGGCACATCATTCAGCTTTGATGTTACAGCGATGGTTGATGCGGCCGATAGCAGTACGCATAGCAGTGCGGCTACGGTGACTGTTACCGTGGATCCTGTGGGAGATACCCCTCAGGTGGATAGTGTCACGACTTTGGAGGATACCCAGAGTGGTACGATTAAGATCCAACGTAACGCCGATGATGGTGATGAGGTAACGCACTTCCAGATCTTTAATGTTACCAATGGAACGTTGACATTAACCGATAGTACTGCGATCGCTGATGGTGAATATGTGGCTGTGGATGGCAGCGGTGAAGTAAATGTGCTCTTCCAACCCACAGCGGATAGTATCACAGATGGTGGCTTTGATGTGCGGGCCTCTATGGATGGCTCCACAGTCTCTGCGCAGAGTGGTACGGCGCACTCAACCATCACCATCACACCGGTTGCGGATACCCCTTCGGTCAATACGGTGGCAGCGATTACTGAGGATGGTATCTCTTCACCTTTCTATCTGACTAAAAGTCCGCTGGATAGTACGGAGGTGAGTAACTTTAAAATATCCAGTGTTGTCGGTGGTTTGATCTATCTGTCAGATCAAACCACAGCGATTCCAGAAGATGGCATTGTTACTGAAACGCAGGCTTCAGCAGGACTCTATTTTAAACCGGATGCCAATCGGGATACAGCGGTCAGTTACAGTTTTCAGGCTTTTGCGGATCAAGCCAATCAGGATAGCTATTCATCGTCTGTTCCTGTTTCGATTGCGGTGACTCCTGTGGGCGATACGCCCCAGGTGGAGAGCGTCTCTGTGGATGAAGATAATCAAACAACAGCGATCTCCATTAACCGCAACGCCAATGATGGTGAAGAGGTCACCCATTTTAAAATTGTCTCAATTACAGGGGGAACGCTCTATCAAAGTGATGGTGTTACTGCAATTGCTGAGAACAGCTATATCACTTATGATCAAGGTATTGCGGGGGTGCGTTTTACACCGGATAGCAATCGAACAGAAGCCGCCAGTTTTGGTGTCTATGCTTCAGAGGATGGCTCAACGGTTGCCGCTCAGAGTGATGTGGCCATATCGACGATTACGATCACGCCGGTAGGAGATACGCCTACGGTAACCAGTCTCTCTACTTATGAGGATACCACCTCTGGGGATATCACCATTTCACGTAACAGCAGTGATGGCGCTGAAGTCACCCACTTCCGCATCTCTGATATTGTTGGTGGAACGGTTACAGAGAGTGCTTCGGGGAATAGTGTGAGTGAGGGCTCTTTTATTGCAGCCGCCACCGATGGAACGGTTCTGGTTAAATTTACCCCGAATGCAGATCGGGTGGATGCTGCCAGCTTTAAGGTCTCCTCTTCTGAGAATGGTTTGACCGTCTCAGCGCAGAGTGATCTGGCGACTTCAACGATTACGATTCTGCCAGTCGCGGATTCGCCAACCATGACAAATGCCACCATCTATGAAGATACGGCGAGTTCTGCTCTGGCAATTACTAAAAACAGTGTGGATAGTGAAACGCTGACCTATAAGGTCTCTGCCATTACGGGCGGAACACTCACCTTGAGTGATGGCGCTACAGTCGTTGAACTCAATACGGTTCTTACTGAAGCCCAGGGCAGTGCGGGGCTGATCTTTACGCCCGAAGCAAACCGGGCGGCGGATGGTAGTTTCCAAGTGATCGCAATGATTGATGCGACGGATAGTAATACTTATAGTGCAGCCGCAACATCAACGATTACCATCACTCCTGTTGCAGATACCCCTTCTGTTAATGCGGTGACCACGCTGGAGGATACGGAGTCAGGTAGCATTACGCTATCGAAAAACAGTGTCGATGGCAGTGAGGTGGCGCTGTTTATGGTGAAAAATATCGTCGGTGGTACGCTGAAAACCAGTGATGGTACGGCATTGGCCAACAATCAGATTATCAGTGATACGGTGGCCGCTGACTTGCGTTTGATGCCAGAGTCGAATCGTATTGATGCCGCGACCTTTGATTTTCAGGCGATCGCTTCAGAGGGGGATAATCAAACCTATAGTGATACCGTAACTGCAACGATCAATATCACACCGGTTGCTGAAACGCCTACTGTGGGTGATGCAACCATCTATGAGGATGGGCAGACTGACCTTTTAACCATCACGAAGAGCAGCATTGATGGCGCTGAGGTGAGCTCGTTTAAGGTTACAGCGATCAATAATGGTAACCTCTACGATAGCACTGGTGCAGAGATTCTCCTCAACAGCTTTATCACAGAAGCCACAGCAACCAGTGGTGTACGGTTTATTCCTACAGCCGACTTCTCTGGAACCACCACCTTTGAGGTGGTCGCTGTTGCGGATCAGGCGGATGCGAATACTTTTAGCAGTGCGGTGGCCTCGACGATTACAGTGACTCCTGTGGGAGATACACCCAGTGTGGATAGTGCGCTCACGGTGGTGGAGGATACGCAGAGTAGCGCGATTGTTTTGAATAAAAACAGTGCAGATGGTACGGAGATCACCCAGTTCCGTATTACCAGTATTGCGGAAGGAACGCTGACCAAAAGTGATGGAACAACGACAATTAACAGTGGCGACTTTATTACGGATACAGAAGCCGCCGCAGGTGTGAAGTTTACGCCCAGCCAAGATAGCACCACAACAGGGACGTTCCAATTCCAGTCGATGAGCGATACGGCGGATACCAATACCTATAGTAGTCTGGTTACTGCCAGCATTACGGTGAACAGTTACAATGATGATCCTGTAATCACCATGCCCTCAACAGCAAGCATTAATGAGAACTCCGCTGATGGTACGATTGTTATTCCAGGCTCCAGTGTTTCTGCAACCGATGTCGATAGTGAGGATGCAAATATCACCTGGTATATCGTGAATGGTACCACTCAGGCAACCAATCTGGATAACACCTTTACGATCAATCAATCTACCGGTGAAATCAGTGTCAACACCGGTGGCCAGGCGCTCCTAGACCGTGAAACCATCAGTACGTTCACTCTGACTGTGCAGGCGCGCGATGATTTTACAGGTCCAGGATTAGGACCGACACCAGGGTCCGCTTCTAAATCTGTGGTGATCTCACTAATAGATCTGAATGACTCCTCTGTGGTTGTGACCGCACCAACACCAGGTCCTACAGCAACCTTGGATACTGTAACCGAAAATGGTGCGACAGTTTATGAGTTGAGCATCGATGAAGATTCGCCTTCAGGAACGTTGGTGGCCACACTGAACGCCACCGATCCTGATGAGACCGCATCGCCCTCTTTTGTCATTCTTTCAGGAAATGATGATAGCTACTTTGCACTGGATAGCTCTACGGGTGAGATGACCGTGACTGCCGCTGGCGCCGCTTATGGTGCAACGGGGTTGAACTATCATATTAAAAATTCTTACGATATCATTGTTGAGGTTCAGGATGAGGGGAACCTTGCGCTACCCTCTGTGACCCAACTCTATCGTGTTAAGCTGCTCTTTAATCGTCAACTGAGCGCGCTTCAGGAGATTCCTGATGCGACAACGATTAAAACAGAGGCTAAAAATGCCTATGATACGATTCAAAGCCAACTTCAGGCCGGCGGAACGGTCAATGTGACTGAATCACAGATGAAATGGCTTATCCTGGGTAAGGTACTTCAGCAGCTCACCCCAGGTGGTGATTTTGATATTAACGATATCATTCGTAAGTTTGGTCTTGTGATTCGTACCAATGATGAGACAACCGATGTCTCTTCGGAGGATGAAATTACGGTGAGTGCTCAGATCGGTGTGATCGACCTGATCTATAACCGCTTACCCACAGGCGCCCAAAATGTATTCACAACCTACTTTGGTGCGATTGCGGATTATGCTTCACAAGGCTATATCGCGGATGTACGTTTCCGACTGGTGCCGACACCAACAACGCTTACGGTAAACTCTGGGGATAGCTATACGGGCGCGGCCATCACCTTCGATAGCACAACATCGTATATTGGTGTCTATCAGGAGGACGCCCTGCTATTCCCTGATCTTACCTTTACAATCTCTGATATGGTGGATCGCTACAATAACAGCCTTCTTCCTCAACTGGTGGGCAGTGACTTAAAGTTCTTCACCGGAGACTCTGATGCCAATAGCAGTCAGGTGGTACCGACATCACAGTATCTCGACTACTACTTTGAAGGTCTTATCTCTGGATTTAAAGTCTATAATGGCTACATCGCTTTAAATCCATAAAGAGATGCTTCCGGCGCTTCTTTTTGAGGGGGCAACGTTATTTGGAAGAGTGGAGACGTTTACTAAAAAACGTTTTATAATGCTTACTTTTTTGGTAAGATAAATCTCCACTCTATAGAAAGAAAATAATCTGGGAAGCGGGTCATGGTGCGTTTTTTTTGGAAAAAATATCGTTTACTCTTCAGAATCTGTGCTGTTTTTGCAATTCTTCTGCTCGCTCCCTATATCCAGGCATCTGTCAGTAATAAGTCGCCTGCACCTGCTGCACAAGAGACAGCTTCTCCTCCTTCTGATCCAGACTCTTTTGTTGGCGAACCGCCTGGGAAGATGCCTTTCGATGATGGCTTGGGAAGCGCGCTTCTTCTTGGTGCTACTGCTTTAAAAGAGATGCACCTTGGTCGCCTGACATCCTTTGTCGGAAAAGTTGAGGGGTGGACTCCCTCCCAAGAGCCTAAAACATTTAATATTAATGAAGAGGTCTACCCTTATCAGTTTATTCGCACTGGAAGTAATAGCAGTGCGGTGATTACCTTCCGCGATGGTTCTACTTTCTCTTTAGGTTCTGATTCTGAGGTTATTCTCGATCACTATGTTTTTAATCCCGCTGCCAGTGTAATCAACAATAAGGTTTCTATCGAGAAGGGCGCTTTTCGTTACCGCTCCGGATTTATGGTAAAAAAAACGACAGTAGCGATTAAGACGCCGACAGCGATTTTGGGCTTACGAGGAACAACGGTTGAAGGGGTGATTAGTGGCGTAACACCTAATTTTATTAACCTTCCTAAGGGGGAGGGGGTTTTTAATAATCAGTTTGGTGATTCCCCGATCAGTCAGGGGCAGGCGGTGGCGATTCCTGATGAAAATGCACCGCCATCCAACCCGGATAAAATGCCCGCACCAGTAACGCTGGAGGTAATCCAGTTCGTTGATGGTGAGCTCTCTGAAGGAGAAACGAAACCTTTGACATTGGAGCAGATTAAAAAAGATGCACTGCTCAATCTAATCTCTGTGGTGGATCAGAATGCCATCATGGAGATGATGAGATCAAAGTCTAATCAATTTGATCAGGAATCGAACCCCCCCCCCTCCTCACTGTTTTCCTTTGCACGGAAATCACCTATCCCAATCACGCCTTCTCTTCCTGAGTATCCCAGATTCCAGGCGGCTTACAACTTCTTTGATCGTATATTCTCCTCTTTCTCTTTGGTATCTAATGCCGTGGCAGCGACGGAAGATGAAATCCGTCTAAAACTTAAATATCTGATCGCTGCCAGTAAGTTTGGTTTTACTAATCCGAGCAATAAGGAGCCCTCAGAAGAGGAAAAGCAGGCGCAGCGCGAATTTGTCGCCAAGGTAAAAAAAGCCAACCCTAATGCGGCAAAAAGGTTGATAGAATCCAACAAAAAACAGATTAAACTTAATAATAAAAAGATTGAAAATGAGACAGGAAACGTTATCTCAGGAGTCGCTAAGGTAGCGACATCGCCTTTGGAACTTGCCATGGTGGCAAGCCAGACGGTTGTGTTAACCAAGGGCGCGGATATGGATATGACCGAAACGGTTGTTGAATCGGCGCTCTCCAGTGAGGGAACCACTGAGGATACCGCTGCGCAGGTTGTGGGCGCAATCGCTTCGGCGGATCCCGAGAATGCGGGGAAAACAGCGGTTACGGCAGTGAATGCGCTGCCGCCGGATCAACAAAAAAAATCAGCCGCACTCCTGGCTACGACCGCAGCTAAAGTGGCGCCTGAACAGAGTGCTTCCATTGGTGCGGCACTGATTAAAAATAGTTCAGCTGAAGAAGATGACGAGTTGATGGTGATGGCGGCTTCTCTGGCGCAATCTGTGGGAGGAGAATATGCTGCTGAGATTGCCGCTGAGATGGCTAAAGCCTTGCCTCCAGAGAAGGCATCTAAAATTGCTGCGGCAGTCGCTAAGGTGGCACCACCAGAAAAAGCCGCCGATATTGTTAAAGCAGTGGTCTCTTCGCAAGATAAAAAAAAGGGCAAGCTCTCTAATGAAACCATTGCCTCCGTGGCCGCAGCGGTTACAGGATCATTGGATAAGGAGAGTAGTGGAGCGCAGTTAGGGGCGATTGCGAAAGCGGCTGTTGAAGCTTCTGGTGGAAAGGGCGCCGCTGTCGTTGCCGCGGTTCTGACCAAACAGGCGGGGAAGGAGTCCGCTGCCGTTATTGCGCAGAGTGTGGTGGAGGCTGCACCAAAGAAAGCGGCGCAGGTTGCCAGTATCGTGACTTCGATTGCAGGGGTCGAGGCAGCGGAGTCCGTGGCTAAATCTGTGATTACAGCCACCAAAGGTGAGAGTGCGGCCTCTGTGGTCTCTTCGGTTCTTATGACCACCAAGGGGGAGATGGCTGTAGAAGTTGCGCAAGCCGTCGCGGATTTTGTTGGTGAAGAGAAGGCGCCCGATGTTGCTGCAGCAGCAATTAAAGCTTCTGGTGATGATAAAGCCGCAGAGATTGCAAGTGCTGTGACTTTGTCGGCAGGAACAGATGCGGCGGCTAAGATTGCCGCCGCTTCAGCAAAGGTGGCTTCTCCTGAGAAAGCCGCAGAAATTGCTAAAAAGGTGAGTGCAACAGTGGGCCCTGAAGCGGCGCC
>JBQGBW010000063.1:0-24803 GCA_052043475.1 Magnetococcales bacterium HHB-1 | reverse complement strand
TTTTATCTTCATCAAGGGTAGCAAAGTTCTCTGGATCACTGATGTAGAGGCGATCTTTAAAGAGTCCTACACGGTTCTTTGTACCGCCTAGTTTAATGGTGATGTTATCCCCAGAAATATTGGTCTCCTCAGCCGGTGCAGAGACATCTAAGCCAAGAAAATCGGTATGGGGATAGATCTTCTCCATCACACTGGGGCTTAAGGTGTAGCGTACCTTATCGGCATCAAAACCGGCATCAACCATCGCTTGGGCATCATCGGTAAGCGTGCCATCCTCATTTTCCATCTGAGGCTTATAATCTTCGTGGTAGAGATCATAAATCGCACCATCTACAGTGATAAGGGTAATATCCCCTGCACTTGATTCAATGGATGCTCCATCCCAGCCATCCGCATCTAACAGGCGCACATCACCATCTAACTCAATGAGATTGATATCCCCCTTGGCTTTAACCGCCAGTCCACCCCTCTCGCCTAAATTACTATCCACATTGACTTTAACGCGACCATCACCGCCGTCAATCTCGATTCTATCCCCATCAATGCGTGACTCTGTACCACCATAGACACCATTTTTTGAATCGATGGTGACATCACCACCTTCTGCGATGATCTGGCCGATCACCAGATTACTATCCCCCTTACTGGAGGTGGCATCAATCTCAATATCTCCCTTGGCTTTAACGTTGAGCACACCACGGGCATTCTCTACCGTAATTTTAATGCTGCTATTACTGATAATGTCGGGACTATCGCCAGAGATCACCAGATCATCATTGGCAATGATGGTATCGGACTCAAAAGCGATTCCACCGCCTAAGTTCTCAGGCAGGGTATTCTCATCGGTAGCACCTAAACCACCGATGGAGATATCACCCAACAGATAGAGTTCACCAGGCGTTTCAATATTGATCTCTGGGGTATCTAAACCCTTGGTAAAGGTGATATCGATGGCATGATCGGCTTTAAGATAGTGGGTATAGAAATCTTTTAGGCCGGTGATCTCGGTCTCTTCATAGTAGACATGAACTTTTTTAAGGAAGCCGCCGCCCTCGGTCCATGAGTCGGTGAGGTACTGATAGTTGACATAGTCACTGTCATATTTCTGATTATCCACATCCTCCCAGCTTGAGGAGGAGTCATATTTTACAAATGTCCAGAGCGATGTATCGGTGAAGGTTGCTTTACTCAACTCAAGCTGGGCGGTATCTCCAACATAGCGATAGATGGGACCAGAGGATGAATTTTTATCACGCACCTGTGAGACATCTTTCACCAGTTTAACGGTGACATCATCCCGCTGCTCATAATCCACCCGGTAGACCGTACCTGGATCAATATCACCGCTCTCCATGATCACGGCCAACTCTGATTCTAACAGTGGCGTCTGATCACGGAACTCTGTGCTCTCATCCTCAATTTCACCATCTTTGGCAAAAGCATCCACCTCCACAAAGCCAAGATCAAAACTACTGTTTCGATAGAGTTTATAGTAGGTTTGGGTCTTCTCCTGGCCTTCAGTCCAGACATAATAGAGTCCATCTGAAGGTTGATAGGTGATCGAATCATCGAGATCATAATTTTTGCTGGATACGGTCTCATAGGTGATCGATGAAACCTCATCACTATTTGCAGGCGGGGTGTAGAGCGTACCCTGTTTAACGGTTTTCTCAATCTGATCACCCACCACCGTATAGATGGTCCGTCTTAAGGTGGTGGAGTCCACAATGGTGATCTTACCCACCCGCTCTTTTTCAACATCAATTTTATCCAGAGCTAAGGCGTAGGTGCTCTCATTAACAATATCGACACTGGCATAACCGCTGGCCACCTTAAGGCGTCCATTACCGGTACTTAAAATCTGACCGGTGAGGTTAATTTTACCGCCATCCGGGGCAATCTTATCCACCACAATCATCTGCTTTTCAGCATCAAAGTAGCCATCGACCGGGATATCATCGGCACCAAAGCTGATGCCATCGATGGTATCCCCAGAGTCATCGGTAAAGGTGGTGGTCTTAATCGGGGCAAAGTCCTCATCAATCCTAAGTGTGATGGTATCCACACCGCTCTGGATTAAACCATTCACATTGAGGTAGCGCGCACTGATGTTGATATCACCCATGGCTAAGATTCGGCTTTTATCCTCCTCCATGGATGATTTTAGATCCATCAGTTGTGGATCTTCATCATAAGAGGACCAGCTCTTATCATCGGAGTAACCACTCTCGCTATAGACCTGATTGGAGAGTTTGGTGTAGTCGGTATACTGCCGTGGGTCACGATTGGTGTGATACCATCCCTCAGAGTTGAGGGTAAAATCACCTTGAGCGGCTAAGGTGATGCTCTCGGCACGAATCTCACCGGAGACATTGATCGAACCCTCTTTATTCTCCAGATGTAAAGATCCAGTCGAGTTCACCACACTGCCTAAGATATACATATCCTGTGGTGAGTCAGGAATCTTGATATCCCCCACATCATACATGGAGGCTGCATAGGCATCCTGCACCACCTTGATCGCTGAGGTATCCGTCGCACTGCTTGTGCTGGTCAGGGATTCATTATTAAAGAAGACATTGCCAGGCTCTAATGTGGTGAGTTGACCATTGATGCTCTCCACCCGGCTGGAATCATTAATTCCTAGATCATTGATCCTGAGACCAAATGGGGTTTTATTGACCACATCCAACTGGGCACCACTTCTGGCCACCAGGTTTTTATCCACCATCAACTCAAGCTGTGTCTTATAAAAACTGTCCGCATCGATAAAGATCGATCCTGGTGAGGCATAGATATTGGGAATATCCAAGAAGAGTTGATCAAAGTTCTGTTTAACGACCGTCTGACTGCCGCTGCTGCTGTTAAGATTTGTTGCCAGTCCCAGATCTTTTAAGGTTTCATCGATCTGATCTAACTGCTCTTGATAGCGCGCGATCGCTTCTGCATTACCAGCATGGCTGGTCATCCAGGAAAGAATCTGTTTGCGTTGATCAAAGAGCATGTTGCTTATATTGGCGTAGATCAACTTGGGATCATCCATCTTGACCGGCTTGATCATATAGAACTTACCGCTCAACTCCTGGGCAAACGTTTTGCCTTTATCGCTGGCATAAGCGGTCTGTGATTTCCATTTTTTAGTATCAGTAAAGGCCCATTTATCAAGATAGAGGGATTCACCATTTCCAGCATAGCGATACCAGTTGCCATCCTCATCCACCACCATATCATTGGCCCGGAGTGTGACTGTTTTTGCGCCATCATTCAGATCATGATCTGGGGTAATTTTGGTCCATATAGAGGTGTCAGAGAAGTTCTGCTCTTCTAAAATCCGTTGATGATCGGTCACCTCAGAGCCGGGGCTGTATTTATAATAAGCACCCACCACACCCTTGTTTACACTGCCAGAGACTGCCTTAATAATATCGCCTTCAGTTAAAAAGAGTCCCACACTATCCAGTGTCAGGGCGGCATACTCAAACTCCAGATCTTGAGCCAAGCCTAACGCTTTTTTCTCTGCAATGGTGAGTTGTGTGCCTAGGCGGGAGGAGTCAAACTGTGATTCGCCATCTAAGGTGAGAGGAAGGATATGCAACAACGATTGATTATTAATACCTGCCTCGATCTGTGAGGTAGCATCAACCGTCACCACATTGCTGGTGATATCCGAAGTACCATCTGGAACATCAATGGCATAAGGAATCAGGGAGATCGAGACTACCAGGCCATCGGTCATACCACGGGTTTTACTCTCACCACCTTTACCAACACCGGTTTTTGTAATCAGATTGACATTCTCTGCCGCTTGCAAGAAAGAACGCCCCTGAATATTAATCTTATTGGTCTCCTCAATGGAGAGGGTCGGTATCGGAACACCCACACCAATCAGACTGGCTAAGGTCATATTGGCATTTGAAGTACTGCCTGCCACTAAGTTACCCACACCAGAGGTATTCTTACCGGCATAGATGTTGACATCGGCGGCTTTAATGGTGGCATCTTTAACGGTAATTACATTTTGAACATCCACCTCACCTGTAGAGATAGAACCACCCCCAGTCACTGCACCTGCGGCAGTCAGATTAGAACCCGGACGCGCTTTGCCTTCGCTGCGTGTGGTCAGGAAGATATCGCCACTCTTATTCTCTAAAGTGGCACCATCCAACTCAATGGCAGAGAGT
Source organism: Magnetococcales bacterium HHB-1 (assembly GCA_052043475.1). Lineage (GTDB taxonomy): Bacteria > Pseudomonadota > Magnetococcia > Magnetococcales > JBQGBW01 > JBQGBW01. The sequence continues at coordinate 20,622 of JBQGBW010000063.1, read as the reverse complement.
GAGTGGGTCTTTACATCCGATTCAGCAATGGAGATCGCTAGAGCCCCCACACCAATGACCTCAACACTATCCTGGGCCTTGGTACTGGCTAAGGTCTCGATCTCAAAAATACCTGGATCCTTGCTATCGCCTAGAACGGTCAAAGTGGAGCCATCACCAATGGTTACTTGTGCCCGGTAAGGGTTACTCTCAGAGCCAATATCTGTATCACTTAATAGAGCACTCAGAGAGATCAATCCGGCAGAACCTGATTTTAGGTTTTTACTATTGGCATGACGGTTCTTTACCGCCCGGTTAATGGCACCCATCATAATGGTGAGAGCAGTGACCTGGTTATCTTCACCAAGAATAATATCGGCAGAAGAGTCCACATCGGTCTCGATCAATGCACCACTTCCCGCCAGTAGACCAACGGCTAAGTTATGGGCCTTAGAATCAAAGTCCTGATCGTTGGTGGCCTGCATACGCAGGGTATCGACAGTGATCTCATTATCATCGCCCATCTCCACCATGACATCGCCATCGAGATCAAGGTCATTGTAACTGCCCGCAATGCCCGCAAAGATTCCCCCACTGGCGGCAATACTCTCTAAATTAAGATAATCCTCACTCTGAGCCACCATACGCAGTGCAGAAGCTTTGATTTTGACATCATCGTTAAGACGTGCCTTAACCTTGGCCTTATCTGTCACTTTGGCCATGGATACACCCATGGAGCCCCCCGTACTCACCGAGATTGAGGCCACATTGACATCGCCTTTCGTCGAACCGGTGGCGGATATATCAATATCATTAGCATCAATGGTGGAGTCATCAATGTAGGCATCAACAAGGGGGTTTAACTCAACGGTGCCCACCGTGCCTGCTAAGGCAGCAGAGATCAAACCAAAGCTGGCTGAGGCCGCACCAATCTTTGCTTTAACTTCTGAGCTGTTTTCTGCCGTAATCGAGAGATCACCCGCCAGCGTAATGGTGCTATCCTCAATATAGGATTGGGTGATGGTATCGATGGAGTTGATCGCCACCGCACCACCGCCAGCAAAGGAGAAGCCAATTCCCACCGAAGCCGCCAAGGCCGCAGCATAGGATTCTGCATCAATCGAAGCATTTTCTTGTGCGCTTAAACTAAGATTCTTACTTCCGGTTAGATCAACATAATCAATGGCGGCGGTGGTTTGATTGGCAATACTGTTCTGGGCCACAGATACGCCCACCGATATACTGCCTGCACCTGCACCAAAGGCGGCGGCCACAGCCACAGCGGCGGAGTTACTGGTAATTGTCGCCTGATCACTGGCGGTGATTGTACCGCTACCAGTTAGTTTAAGAATATCTAATGTGGTATCACTGCTCTTGATGAAGGCTTGGACCTTGGCGGCAATCTTATTGGTGGAGCCCACACCGGCACCACTTAAGCTACCGGCAACCAGACCCCCAGATACTGCCATGGAACCAGAGAAAACATTGGCTTTGATGGTCTGTTTATTGGTGGCGGATATGGTCAGGTCCTTACCGACAGTGACATCGGATTCTAAGATATAGGCTTGGATGTAAGCGGGCTTATCACTGACAATCTGCTCCCACTTATCGGTATCGCCATAATCAATATCGGTGAGGAAATATTTCTTCTTATCATCATCCAGCTCATTTTTAAGATCCTCTTTACCAATGTAGCGATAGAGATCTCCCGCACGTACACCACTGCTATCAGCCATCTCCACATAGTCACCATAACTGATGGAAGAGGGTGCGGTTGAATCACTGCTCTTATAGGTCGCTCCACCTACTGAGGTAGGATCATAGCCCACATAGTTACGTGCTAAGGCAATACCAATCGAGGCGCCTGCACCCACGGTTCCACCGCCTAAGGAGAAGGCCGCAGCGACAATGGAAGCATCAATGGTGGCCTCATTATCGGCTGTAATAATGAGATCATTCGCACTCTGGATGGTGCTCTCTTTGATATAGGCCTTAACATCGCCCATGATGATGTTTTTAGCCGAAGTACCGGCGCCGGCCACACCCACACCGGCGACACCACCGCCACCCACGGCCACAGCGGCGGCCGCGGAGACCACCTTAATCTTGGCCTGCTCTTTTGTGATGATGGAGAGATCACCGCTGGTTGTGATTACCCCTTGATCCACATTAATGATGTAAGCTTTAACCTGATTATCGATAATATTCTTAGCAATCGAGGCCCCTACCGATACCGACACACCCGCCGCCCCGCCAAAAGAGGCTGCAATCGAGGCTGCTCCAGCAGTCGCAATAATGGATGACTGATCATCCACAGAGAGTGAGACACTCCCTGCTGTAATACCGCTACTCTTATCACCATTGATATAAGATTGAATATCGGTCTCAATGATGTTGGTAGCCCCCACACCACTGCCCGCCACACCGACACCGGCCGCCCCTCCTGCCGCAAGTGCGGCTGATGCTGCAAGCACCTTGGCACTGATTCTTTGATCCGCCAGCGTATCGAGGGTCAAGGCGCCGGTGGCATTGATATCACTGTTTAGGGTATAGGCGCTGATTTCACCGGTCTTGCTTGAATCATCAGGATCTTGACCAAGGTAGTTTTTGGAGATCGCCACACCAATCGATACGCCAACACCCGCCGCACCTCCGCCACCGATTGAGGCCGATAAGGCACCCACGGTGGCTGCAATATCACTCAAGCTGGCTGCATCCAGATCGACTTTACCAAGGGCCGTAATCTGACTGTTTTTAATGTAGGCTTCCGTATCGGTGAGGATCACATTCTTAGCTACGGCACCGGCACCACTGACCGATACACCCGCCGCCCCTCCGATGGCTATTCCAACTGATGCTGCCACAGAGACCGCATCAATGGTGGTCCTACTTACCTGGAAGTTTTCACCATCCTTTTTAATAAAATAACTGCCCTCATCCTCAGCAACTAAGAGCCATAGCGCGCCTTCATCCACCTTGGAGACACGAATATCTTTTTCACTATTAATCTCAAAACCCTGATCTTTAAAGAGAGTACGGATCGTAGTTAGAACCAGTTTATCGGCAGCCTTATCATTATCGGCCTCATTGGCTGAAGTGTCTGGGTTATCTTCATCGGCAACAGAGGCGTTATCTAACTCATCCGCCGTTACACCAGAGGTGGCTTTATCCACCGTAAAGAGCTTCTCACCTAAGGTTTTGGCCTGGATGATCACATCTCCTGCAATGGTGGCTTGGTCAATATCACTTAAGTAAGCTTCAACATTGTTGCTGATATGGTTCTTGGCAATCGCCACCCCGATGGAGACCGATACACCCGCTGCCCCACCAAAGGATGCTGCAACAGAAGCCGCTCCCACCACGGTGGTGATGGATGAATTATCCTCTGCCCTTAGAGTCAGGCTGTCGGCTTTAATGCCCTCACTGCCGTTGCCCTTAATAAAGGCTTTAACATCGGCACCGATAAAGTTTTTCGCACTAGCCCCTGCACCACTGACAGAAACACCCGCCGCCCCTCCTCCTGAGAGTGCCACCGATCCAGAGAGGACCAGACTTTTAATACGCTGCTCTGCAATCGCCGTGGCACTGAGAGCACCTGTCGCATCGATGCTGCTCTCTTTGATATAGGCTTGAATCTCTGCGTTGGCTTTCTCTAGGTTGATCTTCTCCCAGATGGTGTCATCACTGTAATCCTGAGTGAGCAAGAGCTTGCTATCACCATCTTTGCTGAGATCATCACTGCCTAAATATTTATAGACATCCCCCTGCCTGACCCCGGAGGTGATCTTAACCGTATCGCCTTTTTTGATGGTGCTGGGATCATCGGCCAGGGTGTAGATTGAGGTGGCCGCTGATTCAGGATTCCAACCGATATAGTTTCTGGCAATCGCCACACCCACCGATGCGCCTACACCCGCCGCGCCACCACCACCAATGGCGACCGATGCAGCAATAATTGAAGCTTTAATCTTTGAGGTGCTTTTGGCATCCAGATCCACTTTACCGGCGCTTACAATATCGCTACTGTCGATAAAGGCGTTGGTTTTGGTGAGAATCGTGTTTCTGGCACTTGCGCCTGCCCCACTGACACCGACACCGGCAGTACCTGCAAAACCGGCAGCGACTGACGCGGCGGCAGATACCGCATCAATGGAGGAGTCGGAAGTGGCTTTAAGAATCAGCGCACCACCGGTTGTGGTCACACCCTGGTCCACATCTTTGATGAAGGATTCAACTTCAGTAGATATCAGGTTTCTGGCAATCGAGGCACCGATACTTACGGAGACACCCGCCGTACCTGCAAAAGAGGCCGCCAGAGATGCAGCACCTGCAAAGGCGGAAATTGTCGATTTATCGGTTGCGGTTAATGTGATGGTTTTGGCTTTTATCCCTTCATCGATATCGCCAGTGATTGAAGCTTCAACATCAACCCCAATCTTATTCTCTGCCCATACGCCAGAGCCACTCACCGCCACCCCGGTGGTACCCCCACCACCCACAGCCGCTGATCCGGCGAGAACTAAGGCATTGATGGTCTGATTTGCGGATGCAGAGAGGAATAAATCACCGGTTGCATCAATATCAGAATCTAAAATATAAGCCCTGACAGAGGCAATTGCCCCTTGATCGTTATTCTGATAGCCCACCATATTGCGTGCGACGGCAATGCCGATGGATACACCCACACCGGTTGTCGCCCCTGCGCCCACAGAGAGGGAAGCCGCAACAATGGTAGTATTGACTCTTGCCGTATTGAGTGCCGCCAGATCGATATCACCAGCAGCTTTCACACCACTATCCTTAATATAGGCATCAGTACGGCCAAGCAGGGTGTTGATTGCCACCGCACCCGCGCCACTTACAGAGACGCCGGTTGTACCACCAATCCCCACACCCATTGAAGCGGCGACGGAGACCGCATTGATGTTATTCTTAGCCACAGTCATCTTGCCGTCGCGATTGAGCAGGGTATAACTGGTACCATCCCCATCTACCAGTAACCACCCTTCACCCTGTTCTAGCTTAGAGATTCTAACCTCTGGTTTAACCAGTTCCCAGCGGCTTGTATCGGCATAGTTTTCATTACCAAGATCCACAGAGGATTCTTCACCATTCGGGGCGATAAAACGGTAGATCCTGCCACCCACACCACCATTCTGATACGCATTATCAATCTTAACGGTGGTGCCCTCTTTAAGATCCTGGCTCTCCTCTTCACTGCTTACATAGGTCCACTGGGCATTAATCGTATCGGCCTTGGATAATTTAAGCCCCTGTGCGGTCAGTTTAGTGAGCAGTTGATCAAGGATCTTCTCATCGGCTTTCTTGTCTACTTCAAACTCATTAACCGCATCATCACTGGTATCATTGGCATCATCATTGGCGTTGTTAGGATCATCGGGGTCATCTTGATCCTGTACAGAGGCATCATCGAGATCATCCGCCGTAAAACCAAGGTCACTCCAGTTCAGGCTATAGAGGTCCACGCTGGTGCTGCGTGCCTTAAGGATGACATCCCCATCTGTGGTGACCAGTTTATCCGCATTGGATATATAGGCTTCGACATCATTTTTGATCGTATTAAAAGAGAGTGAGAGTCCCACAGAGACCGCCACACCGGTCTGACCTGAGATCGAAGCAGATAAAGAAGCCGCACCGGCAATGGCATCAATGCTCGATTGATCTGTGGCGGTAACCGTCAGGCTCTTTGATTCAATTCCAGAGTCCCCATCGCCATCAATATAAGCCTTCACATGGTTGGCAATTCGGTTCTGGGCATAAACACCGGCAGCGGATACGCCGACGCTATTCTGACCACTCGCGGCGGCCGCTGCTGCAATCGCTAAAACCTTGGCATTGATCGATTGTTTGGCATCGGCGGTGATCACCATATCACCTTCAGCATCCACGCTGCTGTCACTGATATAGGCTTTAATCATGGCAGGATCGTCGCTGATATCTAAGCGCTTCCAAGCAGAGGTGTCGGCATAGTTCTGACTGGCTAGATCAATGGGATCATCTTTGCTGTAATCATCGCCAACATACTCATAGACCTCACCGGTTAAGACACCCTCTTTAATCTTGATGATATCGCCACTGTTTAAGGTTTTAAGGTCGGTTTTGGTGCTGTCATAGGTGTGGGTCACCGTTTTAGGTTTTGCACCAATAATGTTGCGTGCTAAAGATATTCCGACAGCCACGCCCACCGATTTTTGACCACTGACCGATACAGCGACTGCCACGGAGCGGATGTTGGCATCGATCTTACTGCTGTTCGCAGTCGTAACAGAGACATCCCCGGTGACATCCATCACGCTATCTTTAAGATACGCCTGACTGCCGCCATTAATCAGATTGGATGCAATGGAACCACCGCCACCTACGGCAGGGCTGTTTTTCATGCCCGCTGCGACTGCCACCGATGTGGCGGTGGTGGTGGAGTCGATCACGGCACTACGATCAGCAGAGATGGTGAGATCATTACCCACAACCACCGGATTACTACTGCTTCCAGCATTGGTGATGTGGGCTAGAACATCATTATCAATCCGATTATGGGCCATCGAGAAGCCCACAGTCACCGCCGTGGAGCCTTTAACGCTGGCTGCAATCCCGATTGATGTGGCCTGTGCGATGGCTTCAATGGATGAATCATCGGAAGCTTTTACGGTGAGATCACCTGTAGCTGCTTTTAAGGTGGTGGCATTCTCAATGTAGGCGGCGACATCGGTAGAGGTTTTATTCAGTGCAATCACCGGCGCAATGGATATGGCGGTGGAGTCTTCAGTTAAGTTGGCACTGATGGAGGTGGCTGAGTTGACAATCCGGGCTTCAATTTCAGCATCCATGGTGGCGGTCACAGAGACCCCACCAGCAGCATTTAAGGTGCTATCCTTGGCATAGGCATTAACCTCAGCCCGGTCTTCATCACCGATACTGGTTGAGCCAAAACCGATCAATGCATCCACTGCATCAAAGAGAAAATTCTGGTCCTTCCAACCCATGGTATTGAACGCCAACACCACACCGATACTCTTACCGCTGGCTTTCAGTTTGCTGGAGATCGACGCTTTAATCGCTTCGGTGTTGCTGGCTTGGATGATAATATCACCAAGATTGGTTGTGGTGATATCACTGTCAGTGACATAGGCATTGGCCTTGGCAACCACATTGTTGCTGACAATCACCCCATTGATCGCCAGACCACCACCGCCACGGATTAAACTTCCACCCTGAGCTTCAGCAACGGTTTTATCCTGCGCCTTGATAAAGGCATCTTCAACTGCTTTAACCGTTACAGTCCCTGCCGCATCCGCCTTAATATGGTCCATATAAGCCTTGGCGGAACTGTTCACTGCATTATGCGTGAATAGAATCCCGACAGAGGTGGCATCGGATTGCGATATGTTGGTCAGAGCCGGGAAGGCGTCCTGTAGATCGACAAGATTGGTCTGGGAATACCAAAGACTGCTATTGGAAAAATCAGTACTGCCCAGATCAACCGTTGCACCACTGGTTCCCTGGTAGATATAGCGGGCACTCTTATCCCCCGTTGTTTTGCGCCAGCGCGTACTATCCTTATAGTTCTCCTCATCCAGATCCACATTGGTCAAATCCTGCGTACCAATATATTGATAGATATCGCCTGCTGCGCCACCACCGATACTAAACTCTAATTCAATCTGATCGCCGGTCTTAATTGTAGTGGGCTCATCGAAAGTGGTGTAATCGGCATCACCAATCTTAACCACATCACCATAGTTTAGGGTCTGAGAACCAGAACGGTCGGTATATTCGATATCATCGGCCCGATCTAAAAGATCAAACGCCAATGAAGCCCCTGCATCAATCTTTGTGGTGGCAATCGATTCGAGTTTGGTTCTTGCAGTAATATGGGCATCTTCGGTGGCGGTTACACTCAGTGCACCACCTGCTTTAACCGATAGGGTATCGGTGGTGGAACTGTCGATATAGGCTTCTGTATTGACGCTCAACTTATTGGCAGCCACCACAAAGCCCACGGCAGTACTGGAATCACTATCATTGATCAGAGAGGATGCTGCCGCCTCACTCTTATTGGTCAAACTGGCATGAACTGTTGCATCATTGAGTGCGGTGACAGAGATATCTCCTTTAGCATCCAAGGTACTATCTAAAACATGGGCTTTAACGGATACTGGATCTTCATCACCAAAAGCGCTGGCACCGATCAAGGTATTGATCAGATCGGCAAAGATATTCTGTGGCTTCCAACCGGAGGTATTAAAAGCCAACGTCCCTGTCCCTGCGGAGCCTCCCGATTCGGTGGTCCCTTTAGAGCGGGCATCAATGGTATTGCTATTCTCTGAGGAGACAATGATATCACCTACTGTTGTGGTTACCTCACTATCATTAAGCAACGCCTCACTGCCGCCTAACAACAGGTTATTGGCCACAATCAGGTTGCCCGCAAAAGATTCCCCGCCCAAACCAAAGGAGCTTCCCCCTGAGGAGACCACATTACTATCGGTGATCGCTTTTAAAATTGTCTTCTCATCGGCTTTCAGGTTTAAACTGCCGCTGTTAATCTTGCTGTGATCAATCTTTGCGGTAACCTGGCTGCGTAGATCATTCCGAATAATGATGCCGCCCAAAGCATAAGAACTGGAGCTGGTGATATTAAGTTCAGGAACAAAATCGGTGGGATTTTCACGAATCCACCACCCTTCGTTTTCATAGTTGGCGCTGCTTAAATCCACGCTTTTAGACTTACCCATGAACTTATAGACCGCACCTCCTTCACCGCCATTGCTGTAATCACTACTCAGACGTACCTTCTCACCAAAAGAGATCGTCTGCACACCATCAGAAGAGAGAAAATCCGCATCAATAAATTTATCGATGGTCTCTTTTAATACAGTGGCCCCCCCATCACTGGTGGTTACTGAAGAACTGACCATCTTGGTATTGGCATAGAGTGCGGCATCGTTGGTGGCCAGTACATCCACGTTACTACCCGCTGTGATCACACCACGATCTGTACTGCTAAAGTCGATGGTGGCTTTCACTGCACCATTGACCATATTACTGGCAAAGATACCGCTACCACTGCCGCCTTGGGCACCAACTAAGGCAGAAGCTTCTGAAGAGGCTGCATTACTGACGGTGGCATTGAGTTTGGCTTTTTGATCGGCGGTGACACTCACCTTACCGGATACATTCACGGTGGTATCATTGAGATAAGCTTGAACGGTGAGCTTATCGGGATCACCAATATTGGTGGCAAAGAAGGCATCGATGGTGTGGCTGAAAATATCCTGCGTTTTCCAACCCAGGGTATTGAAGGCCATTGTTGCCCCAACGCCCACACCACCACTTGAGGTGGAACTGTTAATCTTGACATCAATTCCAGCCGTGTTATCGGCATCAATAATCAGATCACCGCCTGTGATGGTGATTTGACTATCATCCACAGAGGCGATTACATCACCAATGATGGTATTGGTGGCGATGGTGGCATTAACCGCCACACTGGTCCCCACACCAAAGGGGCTTAGATCACCCGATTCAGCCACACCAGTAATAGCAGCTGAAATATCTGCCGACTCTTCTGCTTTAACAGTGACTGTACCACCGGCGGTAATGGTGCTGTTCTTAATCGATGAGGAGACATCACTGATGATATCGTTACGGACAAACTGTGCCCCCACCGCAACCGAGGTGCCTCCGGTCAGGTTATTAAGAAGCGGCATAAAATCAGCAAAATTTTCACGGGTGAGTCGTTCCCATTTGCTGGTGTTGCTGTAATCCTGAGTACCAAGATTAAGCGTGGCATCACTGCCAATGTATTTATAGGTTCCCCCGGCAACGCCACCAGCCGTATGGGTTGAAGCGACCCGGACACCATCCCCCTCTTCTAATGATTGACGGCCAGAGAGCGAGGAGTAGCGATACTCCTGAATGGCCGCATCAATGAGACCACCCAACATGGATGAACCGCCATCATTGCTGAGTGAGGATATGGCAGACATGTTGGATTTAGCATTAATCGTCGCTTGATCTTCGGCAGAGACGGTAAGCAGACCGCCTGTGGATACGGTGCCACTGTTATCAAAGGTGATCGATGCATCCGCACTGCTACTGATCATATTGCTGGCGATCAATGCGCTAATACCGGCACTGTTCCCCCCTAGAAGGGATTTTGAGGCAGCAGTTGCTGAATTACTGACTGAAGCCTCAATTTTGGCGAGATTATCGGCGGTTATCACCAAATCACCACCAATATCAAGCGTGCTGTACTGGATGATGGCATCAACTTCCGATGTATCTTTGGTGCCGATGTTACTGCCCACAATGGCATCGGCGGAAAGACTAAAGATATTCATCGCCTCCCAACCGATGGAGTTAAAGGCCAGGACCACACCCACCGCATTATCGCCTGTGGTGGTGGCTTTGGTGGTGGCGGTAATGGTGGCGCTGTCATCGACATCAACGGTTAGATCATCCGTGGTGGTGATCTCACTATCCTTGATCTTTGCAATCGCTGAATTGGTGACAATATTGGTGGCAATGACACCATTAACCGCTAAGCTCATTCCTGAACCAAAAGCACTCTTGCTGGCGGATTCGGCGGTACTGTCGGCGGTGGCTGTAATGGTGGCTTTCTCATTGGCACTTACCACCATATCCTCAGCAGATATTTCCATATTATCTACTGTAGTGGTGACATCCCCAGCCACTTGATTCATCACCACCATGCCGCCAACGGAAGCCGAAGAGGTGGCACTGAAGTGTAAACCTTCAGGGAACATGCGGGTTAAGGAGACTTCACGCCATTGATCCTTATCGGAGTAATCCGCCTTGGAGAGATCAATGCTTTCGCCTGAGCCAAGATATTCATAGATACTGTCTGCATTACCACCATTGGTATATTCATTGGCCAGACGGACTCGATCACCAAAGGTTAATGTCTTTTTGCCATCATCACTGTCATAATCGGCCGGTTCTAACTCTGCAAAAAGATTACTGCCATTTGATGCAATCATCGCAGAGGCAACCATCTTGCTGTTGGAGTTGATGGCACTGTTATCGGTGGCGGTGATGGTGAGATCTTTTGCTGCGATTTTCTTTCTTGTACTGCCACTTACCGTTGCTGAAGTGGAACCACTCACCCGGTTGGCGGCGATAATAGCGCCCACGCCCATGCTGGACATGCCCGTACCGGCTGAGTCAAAGAGCGAAGATGAACTTGTTTTAGAGGTGTTGCTCACGGTGGCATTGAGTTGCATTTCTGAGGTGGCGGTGACATCCACATCACCCGATGCCGTGACAGTTGCCTCTTTGATGTAACTTTGGGTATCTACGGCATCTTCTGTTAAGCCGGAATCAAGACCAAAGAGGGTACCAAAGGAGGCGGTAAAGAAGTTGTCAAGCTTCCAGCCGATGGCATTAAAGGAGACCGTGACACCCACCGCCGATCCTGAACCACCAGTCACTTTTGTGGTGGCTTCCGCTTCAGCATGAATAATGGCACTGTTATCGGCATTAACGTTGATATCACCGGCTGTGATATCGATGGTACTGGTGATATTTGTCGCAGATAGACCCTGAATGCCAGCAGTAATATCGCCGGTGAAGAAGTTCCCCACATAACTGCCACCAAGGCTTAAGGAGTAGCTGTTGGTGAGCACGTTGCCATAGATGACATTTTGCGCCTTGGCCACCGCTTTTAGGGTCGATTCATTGATCGCCTGAACATCAATGAGGCCGCCGTCTACCGTGATGGTGTCATTATCACCAAGAATCAACGCACTGATCTCTTTATCAATAAAGTTTCTGGCGCCAGCGATGCTTAGATCAATGGAAGAGAAAAACGAAAGATCATAGGCAAAATCATCCGCTAAGGCGCTATAGGTAGCGGTATCTTTGGCGTGAATCAGAATCCCTTCTGTGGTCGATCCTTTTGTGGCGGTAATTGTGCTATCGGCTAGTGTGGCTTTGGTCTCTCCGGTGACGCTGTTTTTAGCCACCTTGGAATCTGCCGTATAGGTGCTGCTGTTAGTCGCCTTGATCTCTAACGTTTCAAGCGTGGTATCGACACCATAGAGCCATGCTTTGGCATCATCTTTACTGGCTTTGTTATTCTGCACACCCACAAAACCAGAGTTGACCGTACCTTGAATACCGCCGCCATCACCATCCTGATTGCTGGCGCGGATCACCACGCCACCTAAAGCGTTATTACTCTTTCCGGTGAGTGTGGTGGTATTGCCAAGGCTACCGATACCGGCCTGGGTATCGCGACTCAGATCAATTTCACCAATTAAAATATCAAAGCCGGTCAAAGCCGCGATGGCACTGTCATCACTGGATATAAGTGTGATCAAGTCGGTTTGATCACTGGCTGAGATGCGCAGTGAGGCGGGTTCTGATGTAGAGATTGATGTGGTCCCCAGTGTTACTGAAGCACCCGAAGCGATGGTGGCATAGGTCGATTGGGTGGTATTGATATCCACCTTTCCAGAGGCGGTATCTGGTGCGCTCAGTTGATAGTCAATCTCTGTGGTGGCCTGCATATCCAGGGTGGAGGCGTTCACCACTGCGGTATCATAGAGCAGTACATTCGATTTGGTGGTGGAGACCAGGTCCATATCCGCAATAATGGCGTTGCTACTCAGATCCACCGCACTGCTAATGGCGGAGGAAAGAATAATATCATCGGCTTCTAATGTGCCATAAATCTCAATTTGAGCCGTCAGATCAATGGTGGCATCACTGCCGGAAGTTTTGCTGTAACTGTTCTCTGCATTCAGCGTGATATCACCCGTCGTGGTGATGGTGGCATCGGCACTTAAAATAATCTTCTCTGCATTGACCGTCAGATCGATATCATCTAGATCCATACTGCCTAAGGTGATCTGATCATTGCCAGCAAGACCCTGAATGGTTAATGAGTTGCTGGGACGGATAAAGGTGATATCTTCAAAGGTGGAGCCCGCCAGAATCAGTGATCCACTGCCGGCATCATTGAGTGTGGCATCCGTATCATCACCGGTACTCATGTTGACGGTACGGTCTGTGGTGATGGTGGTATCGATGATCGGCTCCAAACCATCATAGGTGATCAGATGACCATCCCTTGTAATAATCCCTGAGGCCGGACTGAACGCCTCATAGGTGATGTTCTCAAAAACACCGCCATTAAGAACTAAGGTATCAAAGCCCCGATCATTCCCATGCATCACCCCTTCAATGTGGGCATCAGCTCCTAAAACAAAGACATCCTCATTATCAACACCGCCCCATAGATTCTCAAAACCACCAAAATTGATATCCCCCACATCACCAGAACCCAACCCAGTGATATTCCACAGACTATCCTCTCCTGAAACTTCTAACGTGTCCGCCCCTAGACCGCCATAGGTGGTGAAGTTCCCAGTAAAGTCTTCTGCAAAGAGAAAATGATCATCAGAAAGCCCACCAATCAGATGATCAAATCCATAAGCCAATAAAGAAGATTCACGCTGCTGCCCCACAGTGATCTTAATCTGTCCATCTTCATCGACATCAAAAAAGAGCGACTCATTAAAGCCGGAGAAATCAAGCTTTCCTTGATTAAGCCCCTGATTCAGTGTCTTGATCGCTTCTGCATTGATCGCATCTTCAGGCAGATCAAGTGCAGTACGCCACACCTTCTCTGTCACCGTACGACTGCTCCAGTTCAACCCCTGCATCTTGCGCGCATCGGCCATAATCAGGCCCTTATTACTGCTCTGGGTCTGGCTACTCCAGAGCACCGTACGCTGCATCATTGGATCAAGCGATAACAGCCGACCACGGGTGAGATCTAAACGCGGGCTATCGCCAGGATAAAGCTGCTGGTTATCCTCTCTCTGATTATCCGATTGTGCTGAGAATGGCGAGAGCGCTTGAGCCTGATCGGTAAAAGAAGTGATCTTCTCCGATTGATCCAGACCCTCAAAAAGATTGCTCAGTTTGTTGGTCGGATCATATTCAAAGAGATCCGATGATTTCGATGAGACTTCTGAATCATCAAGGATAATATGTTCCCCCGGCACCATATTCTGGTTTTGGGTATTATCCTGGATCGCTTCGGTCAGCACTGGGTCAGCGGAGAGAAGAATGCGTTCTTCCAGTGTCTCCAGATCAAAAAGCGTGTCCTGATCGGTCGCTCTGGTCGATGTTTTTCTCTTTTGTGGGCGATCTGTTTTTTTGTTCACGTCTTATTTTCCAGAAAAGGGGCAGTTTTCTTGAAAGGGGGCAAAAAAATATATGATGATTATATACAATTATTCTATATCGGCTTCATGATACACATCTTATGATTGGTTTATATAAATAAGATGCGCATCTTCGCATAAGAGATGTTCGATTTCGATCAAAAACATTCTCACCACTCCACAACAGCCATGCCTTGACCATCGGGTGCGGTCTGCAATGTTTTCATGGTTTGATTCTCAAATACCTGTTCCTTAAGATCTTTAATGAGATCCTGATGACCGCCAAATGGTGCAACAAGATCAATAAGCCAGAGCTTATCTCCGCTTTTCCACTCATCGGGACGAAGACGGACACTTCCACCTTTTAAGCGTTCTTCTATCGCTTCATCGATATAAGCCCAGGAAGCGTAACCAATACTTTTCCGCTCTTTCTGAAAAAGTCGAAACTGTCCTAAAGCGATAGGGGGCACCACAAGCCACTCTAAATCTGAGATAAAGAAATGTTTATGGGGTGGGGAGTTTAACATCAGTGCGGTCACCTGTCCCAATAGGGCATTAAAGGGATATTGAGGCTTCTCATCAGGCTCTGATGGTGCATTCTCTGGATTTTCATCCTGAGAATCTTCTTTTTTATCTTTGGCCATGAGATGTCCTTTTAGTTTTATGTAAGAATTATACCATCGTTCAATATAGGTCATGATAAAAATTTATAAAAGCTTAATCAGTTGCTGGAGAGAAACCTGATTCATTTTAATTAAAAGAAGTTAACAAAAACATGCTTACGCAAGGGCGAATCCGCCAAAGCGCTGCTCGCATTGATCAATCTGCATCTTCAAGCGTTATGTTGTAGTTTTTTGGACAATCTCGTGGATGGCCAACAGAATAAAGCCAGATCTCCGGTTTGTTTGATTATCGACGCACGCCTCCGCCTGGATTCTGATCTGTTCCTGCTCTTTTTCGGGAAGCTGTTTAAAAAAACGGTTTGTTTTATCTCTTAAAACGACCTCACGGCGACGTTTCATCTCACTTTGCTCTGTTTTTCTCTTACGCTCTTTTTGGTGCCTCTTTATATCTGCTCTAAGCTCTTCTGATTTAAGATGTTTCTGATAATCAATGGAGAATTCGTGCATATCGCCTGGTTTAGGTAAAAGGCTTCTAAAATAGGCACCTGGATTTTCAATCGGATGATTGGACTTTGATTTCTTTTCTAGAAGAAACTCAAAGTCAGCAATGACATCATTGAGTACAATCACAGGGCTAAAAACAGGTGCTGTCTAATGATAGATCTTATTGAATTACCATGCACTTTAAACTCTTTCAGCTTCTTAATGATCACATCGACATTGATATTATCTTCAATCGCTGGCACTTCTCTTTTTTTATTTTCCTTATCTTCTCTTCTGAACGTGCAGATAAATTGACCGCAATCATTCTTATAGTACTCAATGCTATAGATATAATTTTCATCAAAAGTGTTGATCTGATTGATGGCACTCTGAACGGATTTAATCTGTCTTACGATATAGCTATCGTATTTTTCTATTTTAAGACCAATTTTCGGAAAGAGCTTTTTTATACCAATAGAGAACGTATTTTTTTCAGAAACTGTTTTGGGAGATATTCATAGAGTCTTCTTGCTAGAGGACGTTTTAGTCCGATCATTAAATTTAGATCAATGTTTTGAAAAAATTTTGATTGTTCTATGACCTGCAATAATGTCTCATCAAATCTTATTTTTATCTTTCTTCTATGGACATTATCGTTCTTATCTTTTTTCTCCTCTGTTTTATAGCTGAGAATATTAAAGCCCATGCTTGCATATTGCTTGTTTCCAATATAGAAAGATCCGTCAAACTTGATACTCACACCTCCAGATATCAAGAGCTTTCATAATACGCTTATACATAGAAGCGGTCTTTGTGATGTTAAGATTCCTGCATATTTCATAGACACTGACCTCAAAAAAATTATTCGCCCTGTTCGCATCCTTCTGAGAAATAAATAAGAGATAATATAAAACGAGTGCATCAAATGATGCAGGAATGCCTAATCGTGGTGTTGCATCTAATGTGTAGGTTCCATTCTCTACATTAATTACAAGCGTTTATTGTTTGTCTCTTTTATCCGTGAGCCATAAAGGAAATTCAAGAAGGTTCATATCTTGTTTGACGAAATTCTTTTTATTTTTTTCCACTCTGTATATTCCTATAAACAAATGAATCAACATAAGAATACATACACCTGACGTATCCATAAAAAGGTGTATGTTGAATCAAATCATATTTTTCAAAATATTGATTTTATTTATGAAAATGATCAAAAAATCGCATGCATAAAATAATCATGATTTTTATAAAAATCATCATCAAAACGTTTTCTCGCGATTTTTAAAATTTCGAAAATCGATTTTCCGGCTTTTCGATCCGGGGGGGATTTTTGATGATGATAAAAACAGCCGCATGGTGGGGGGACACCCCCCACACCCCCCGTTTGGGGAGACCCCCAACCCCCCCTTCATCACACTGGCCTGGATTAGGAGTTTCTAAAATGGTCTAAACAACGTCTGCATTAAATAAGGAGTATGAGGTTTTGATGTCAATCTCTGGTCTGGTTTAAAAGAACATGCACTGATCAATCCAAAGTTGGCCTAAGATATAGGCTCTATAGCCTCTAAAAGGCCCATAACGCGTTTTCTTATAAAAATGGATAGATAGGAGGCGTCTGGATAATAAAATGCGAAAATTGATGTTTTCAGGCGATTAAAATGGTAGTCGCCTACTTAAAAAGAGTGAGAAGGCGTTTGCCTTATTGGTTGAGCAGATGAATCAGGATGGAGGATGTTGGAATGTCGTTCTGATTGATTATCTTGAACATCGAGTTGGATGATCAATCTGTATTCTCAAGCGTTATATTGTAGTGTTTTTTAACAATCTCGTGGGTGGCAAACAGAGTGTAATGCGTAAGTAAGATATTAATTAATCGAAGTCATATTGATTCATCTGTGGTTGATTGAACACGCTGTATTTTGATGACGATTAAAGCTGAGCTTAGCGCTTGGTGAGGTGGTGCGTGTGATTTATACCGACCACGATGTAGATATAGTGGATGAGGTGGTGCGTATGGATTACAGGAGTTAGCAGTGATTAATCTTGTGATCGAGGAGATCTGATCATGTTACATGCTGTGGTTGGTGATACGATCCGCATGAAAATTCAGCTCTTAGATGATGCCTGGGCACGGGAAGGTGTTCAGCTGCTTGCGGAGGATCATTCAACCTGGTCCTTTGTGGATCTTGAGGAAAAGCAAGTCTATTTGAGAGTGAAACAGCCGGATAAGTCAATCCAGGATATTGGCTGTTCTGTGGTGGATGCGTCGTCTGGCATTGTGTTTGGGACCATAAATTTTGATCAGGAGGGACGCTATCTTATGGACCTGGTAATCAGGAAAGGAAGTTTGAAGCAAACGGTTTTCGCACAGGAGTCTATTTTTGTTCGCCGTGCGTTGCCAAATTAGGAGGAAGCGCCAGCATGATCAAAGCGGTTATTTCTTTTTCTCTGGAGGCGAGCCTTTATCCGTTAGATGAAGCGTTTCTACCCTTATCTGTTACGGTCTCTATTCCTGAAAATATTGAGATTACAGGAGGTCTTACGACACGGTTAAGTAGATTAACAGAAGAGCAACTTGCTGTGAATGAATTGATGAATACGAACATTAGCAATCAATCCATCATTGGAACTCAGGAGATAGGAATATGCTTAATCGGATGAATGTCGCTGGGCGATTCAGAATCCGGAAAAACGGCGAAATCTTACAGGATTGGCGCCGTAATCTTGTGGTCGATAGCGGCAAAAACTGGATCTCAGACCAGATTGCAGGAGGAACTGGCGTCATTGGTTTTATCGCCATTGGTACAGGCACCACCGCCGCCATTGCAACAGATACCGCACTGGAGTCTGAATTGGCCAGAGAATCGGTTACGGGTCTCACCACATCGGGAAAGGTGGCCAGTTTTAGTGCAAACTTTGCGGTGGGTGTAGGAACGGGTGTTATCACAGAGGCGGCTGTTTTAGCTGACGATGGTAGCACCATGATTTCTCGGATCGTTTTTGGTGCGAAAACCAAAGATGTCACCGATGCACTGACATTGGATTGGGAACTGGAGATTGTTTGATGGCACTTCTTTTCTTTAATGGCATAACGACAACGCTGAATGGCACCATATCGGATAGTGATACAGCGATTACTGTCAATAGCATTGTTCTACCTGATCTGGGCGCTGAGAACTATACCTATATGACAATCGTCTCTGACAATGGCACAGAATACGTCAAGGTAACCAATGTTTCTGGTGCATCCTGGACCATTGAACGCGGGTTTGATGGCTCGACAGCGGTGTCACATGCCAGTGGGTCACGGGTTGAAGGGCGGATCATTTCGGCGATCTTAGAAGAGTTAAAACGGTCTGGGGTATCTGCGGCCCAATGGGGCTATCTTGGTGCGATGGATCAAGGGGTTGCCAGTAGCGATAACCCAACATTTGATGGCCTCTCATTAACAGGCATCGCCGATGCAGGCGGTCAGCGGGTCATTTCAGTCGGAACGCCTGTTCAGGATACCGATGCGGCAACCAAGGGCTTTGTCGAAAATTTAGTAACAACGAGTCTCTCCTGGCAACATCCGGTTAAAGACGTGGACCTCTCTACGCCTCCTGGAACGCCTACCTCCGGTGATCGATATCTTGTTGCAACCGGTGCAACGGGGGCCTGGTCTGGTCACGATGGAGAAGTGGCCGGATGGGATGGTTCGGTCTGGAATTTTACGGCACCGTTTGAGGGCATGACCGTATGGGAGGTCGATAATAGTCGATACTGGACCTATAACGGTACGGATTGGGTACGGATTGGTTTAACCATTGACCATAATCTGACCGCCGGTTTGCAGGGTGGTGGAACGGATGAAAAATATCATTTAACTGCCAATCAGCATACAAACGTCTCTTCGGTATCGGACACCCAGTGGGGCTATGTCAGTAATACAGATCAAGGTATTGCCAGTGGTGACAGCCCAACGTTCTATGGTGTAACGCTTACCGGTGGGAGCACAGCCAGACTCACGATTACTGGAAGCAGTCAAGCAAGCATCAAATACAGAGACAGTAGCGGCGCTGTTGATGAAAAGATTATCTCTTTTCTCAATGAGGGCGGTGTTTCAAAGTGGCGACTTGAAAAAGATGCGGGGGGATTGACGCACGATAACATTCTGGTTATGCAACACTCTGATGGATTTATTGGGATGGGATCATCAGACCCTAAATCAAGACTCCATGTTGTTGGCCTCCCCGAATATGCGGATAACGCCGCCGCCATTACCGGTGGTTTAACTGCTGGGGCCTTCTATCGAACGGGCGATCTGTTGAAAGTGGTGCATTAATTTAATGCGGTTTGCCATTCATTGTGTCTCCCACCTTCCGGGGCAGGAACAAAGCCATCAAAACCAAAAAAGCTCTGCATTTGCAGAGCTTTTTCGCAATCTTTGATTCTTGAAAAATGGTAAAGCGTTTGTCTCCTTGCATTGATCAATCAGCGTCCTCAAGCGTTACATTATAATTTTTTTGAACGATCTCGTGGATGGCCAATAGAATAAAGCCAGGTCTCCGGTTCGTTTGATTATCGACGCACGCCTCTGCCTGGATTCTGATCTGTTCCTGCTCTTTTTCGGGAAGCTGTTTAAAAAACCGGTTCGTTTTATCTCTTAAAGCGACCTCACGACGACGTTTCATCTCACTTTGCTGCTCTTTTCTATTACGCTCTTCCTGGTGCCTCTTTATATCTTTTTTAAGCTCTTCTGACTTCAGATGTTTTTGATAATCAATGGAGAATTCATGCGCATCACCTGGTTTAGGTAAGAGGCTTCTAAAATAGGCGCCTGGATTTTCAATCGGATGATTGGACTTTGATTTCTTTTTTAGAAGAAACTCAAAATCGGCGATCACATCATTGAGCACAACCACAGGGTGCTGTCTGATAATCGATCGAATGGAGTTGCCATGCACCTTGAACTGCTTTAACTTTTCAATAATTACATCGACATTGATGTTATCTTCAATCGCTGGCACTTCTCTCTTTTTATTCTCCTTATCTTCTCTTCTGAAAGTGCAGATAAATCGACCATGATCATTCTTATAATGCTCAATGCTATAGACATGGTTCTCATCAAAGGCATTGATCTGATTGATGGCACTTTGGATTGACTTAATCTGCCTGATCACATCGCTGTTATATCTTCTCTTTATCAAACCAATCTTAGGAAACAGTTTGTCTATTCCAATAGAGAATGTATTCTTTTTTAAAAACTGTTTTGGCAGGTATTCGTAAAGCCTTCTAGCTAAAGGGCGTTTCAATCCAATCATTAAATTTAGGTCAAT
>JBQGBW010000062.1:0-25036 GCA_052043475.1 Magnetococcales bacterium HHB-1 | reverse complement strand
CGACTTTCGGGAATTATCCCCAGAACCTGCGTACGGAATATGTGCGCCCAACTCCGTTCCAACTCGTCCTGGTGCTTCTTTGGCATCCAAAAGTGCGATTCCTCCATACTGATCTGTGGGTCCATCGGTCGAAACATTATTCCAGATCCATTTGATATGATTTAATATTTAGTGCAAAACTATATCATAACCCTATCATCCTGGCACTGCACCACGTTCCTTAAATCAAGACTTTTTGCGGGAGACTCATAATTCCTTGCTAAAGAAAAGGATTGATGCATCATCTCATCAGGCATATTACGCTTTAACACCTCATTACGCACCCTGCTCTCCCCCGCTTCAATCGACATACTGATCGATCGGCATCCCGCTTTCGCTAAGAGTTGAGCAACATCTTCTGTCAAAGAGTTAGAACGGATTAAACAGTAAAAAGGAATTCCCACCTCTTTAGGGTAACGTTCCGCAAACTCTTCTAACCAGGCGTTCCGGCGACTCATCACAAAAACATCATCAGCAAAGCGCACCATTCGCATTGTGGGATACTTTGCTTTAACCTGCTTGATCTCAAGAAGTAAATGATCTACAGAACGACGACGAAATAGCTTGCGCCCCCCTCCTTTGAACATCATATTATAAGCATGATTAAAACAATATGTACATTTATAAGGACATCCTTTTTGGGTAAGAAAAGAGCGAATGCCGATATGAATCAACTCAGGATCCGCTTCATAGAGCAGATCTCGATCTGCAAAAGGGAGTTCATCCAGATCATCGACCAACTCTTTAATATGCTCACGATGTGTCGGTGTAATCAGGTTAGGAATACCATCAAAAGAACGCCCCTCCTCAAAAGCTTCAATCAAGCGCGGCAGAGCCCTATCCCCTTCTCCAATACAGAGTGCATCCAGCGAAAATTGATCCAGAACTTCAGGAAAATAGGTGGGATGTGCCCCTCCCATAACGCGAATAGTCGAGGCTTTTTGTTGCTTTATCCACACCTTTGCAATTTCATCTGCTTGATGAAAAAGTCCTGCATTAGAAGTCATCACGCTATAGGCGATCACATCCGGCTGAAAACGTGTTAGCGCCTTCTCAAAATCATGTTTCCGAAGAATTGTCAAATATGTCTGGTGCCCCTTCTGTTTGCAACTGGCACTCAAAGCCATGACACCAAGTGGCTCACTAAAAAAGGAGTCTGCAATAACAAATAGAATTTTTGAAGCCATGAGATTAGAGAAGTTCCCTCATTTATGTCGTGTTCACCACACAAAAGGATAACAGAATAAAAGCCTATTCATTAACCAAATCAGCTTAAAAGCCCATGAGATTAGAATCAAGCCAGGATCGCTTAAAACCGACCATTGACAAAGACACCGTAATGCGCGCCAGATTTCAAACACAGACAATATTTATGGCGGAGGCAGGCATACTAACCAAGATCACATCTAAAAACGATACACGATATATTCGCTGTTTTCATAAAGGCGTGTCAACGGTATGCTTTCAGGATAGGAATGTGTCTTAAAAATAAGCAGGTGCGTCCATCCATAGCGTTTAGCGGCCTGCATAAATTCTGACGATATGCTCCCCTTTTGCAATGTCATTTGCAGTTTAACCATATCCACTTGATGCTGATCGATGATAATTCCTGAACCACGAAAGGTCGCATACATGGCGTGACCAAAAAGAGGAGGCACATAATCGGATAGCGGATGGTTGGTCACAATCAGTGAACCTTTCACAGGAATGTGTTTTAATGCCTCACCAAGTTCAACATTCCGAAAACGGAAATAATCCATGATGCGAGGAAAATAGATCTGTGCAAGCGGATTACCTGGTGTCAGATAGTAGAGTGTCAATCCTGTTGAGAACAGATAGCCCACAAAGAAAGGCGCGATAAAAAGCTTCATCGCGAAATGCATTCGCCGTTTGATCTGTTCCGATAGGGACAGCGTCGTTTGGGATAGAATGAATCCTACCACCATGACATTGAAAAAGGACATAAAATGATGTTGCAGACGATAGGCTTGGAGGATATCAACATGGTAAAAGGTCATCCCATCCTTCCAGACGGAGGTCTGTAACAATACAAATAGATTCGGAAAGAGATAAGGAAGGATAATAAATCCCATCCAGGGTAGCGCCTTTTGCCAAGGAAAAGCGGGCCGCTGTTTCCGTAGGAAGAAGAGCAAGAGCAGAGGCGGGAAAAGATCATCCAGAGTTGATAAAATAAGCGAGGCAAGACGACCAAAAAAACCGGCGGACATCAGGTAACTGCCGAATACGGTATCCCAATCCCATTCAATCGGCATACCCGGACCAAAACTTCCAAGATCAATGTGCGTATGGTGAAGAAAACCAACCATAAAATATTGGAAAGCATAACCCAAATAGGGTATGAGCTTGAAATCGCTATAGTCCCCGAAAAGCCATTTAATAAAGAGTGCAGCAACACCTGCACTCGCCAACAACACCAAAGGCGACCCTATACGCCGCTGCCAGGCAACCGTCAAACACCATATCGTCAACCCCAACGCCATAAATACCAATAACGCGGCCTTAAAGAGCTGAATAAAGACACAGAGCGCACTGACCAAAACCATATCCCGCCAATGAAAGCGGCAACGTTGCAGTGTATGCAGCAGCAGCAGACATAAGGAGATACCCGCTAATTCAGCGATGTAGTTTCCTGCCAAAGGGAGGAGTTTGCGTTCTAAAAGAATTGTGCTAACCCAGGTCTCTCCTGCTTCAGGAAGAATCCCCTGCGCGCCTTTGAGAATATAGTAGAGTATACGATTAAAGACATGATAATCGATAATCGAACTGCCAACGAGCACATAGCCAAACAGAGGAATGGTCATTCGTCCTAGACGGCGCTGCTCATGGCGCACAATGCGATAAGCGAGAACAGGTAACGAAACCAGAAAAAGAAATGATAAATAGAGATAGAAAATGGTATGGATTGGGGAGCCTAAGATCCGTGCAAAATGCGCGGCCAGTGAAGAAGGGCCATATTGATAACTAAAATAGGCGTTCACATAGACCAAGATCTGGGGTGGATAACTGGGTTCGTCCTGACGTAGAAAACTATGGGCTAATGTCTGATGCCAAGCATTTTCGAAATCATAGATATAGTGCGGATAGTCGCCGTAACCACTGATAAGCAGCATCGTGATACCTGGCAACAGAAATAGAAACGCCAACAGCCAGAAAAAAGGTTTATCGGTGATTCCAGTGCATCCCTGAAAGCGTGGCACAACGGCTTTTCGATAACGCCAGAGTGTCGCCATCCCCACGATTGGTAACAGTGCTGTTGTATAAAGAGGGTTCCACTGCGCCATAAGAGACAGTAAAATAATCAGCGCTGTGGTCGCCGTTCCTAATAGAATGTAGATCACCGCATCGCTGAATGATACCTGCAACGTTTTTGGATGCAACAGAGCAAAGACAGGAAGATAAGTTCCAGTAATCACCAAGCCCACCAGCGCGACTGCTGAGAGAAGAGAGAGCGGCGTAAGGATTAGCAACAAAAGAGTATAAAAAATGAGAAAGCCTAGTAACCAACGTGTGTCATGTACACTTTTTTCAGCAGACGGTGTTGCAAACATTGTGATGAATTGCCTCTAAAAGGAACGCCCATATAAAAATAGAACGTCGTTTCCCGTAACTAAATGAGATGATATCGCCAGCTATTCATGGTGCCACAAAATTAAGATGATGCCATGAATCAATCGATTCTTAGTGATCTTAATTGCTTGGCTTCTGATGTGGCAAGGGTTTTCCCGACACTTTTTTATGCCCGCTCTTGGTAAAGCGTCCAAGATGCGATCGCCCCAGATCTCTAAGCTTTGGGAATCCGCTGTGTTGAGTTTTTCATTAACCCAGATAGGGATATTGCCAATTTTTTTTCTGGAGTTAGCGCTGGAGGAGTTTGGCTTCGCCTTTTTCCTCGCTTTGTTTCAAACGCTGCTCAAACCTCGGTAATGAGAACAGATCATCATCCGGCGACGCCTCTACCATTGCCTCAAACCAATCTTTGCCCAACTCAGCAATACGGCCTATCGTAATACCTTCGGCTTCAATACGCTCCATAGACCCTTTCATCGACAATCTCCATAGACCTGCAACAATACATCCAAATTTTATCGACCGTTTGATAAACCCCGAACGCTTAATCGTTTCAAAGGCTTTTTTCCGCTCTGCTCGCGAACATTTTTAGTGGTGCATTGTGCGGTTCATCCGATAGCTTGTTCAACAGGATAACACGAAGTAAGGATAGAATGTATTTACTGATCTGACATACAAATCGCCATCTTATTAATCCTTCGATTTTTCCGAAGCATCGTTAGGAATCACATGGAGATGACCGTGACGTACGCCAGGTTGAGAAACAATGGCCCGGGCCACATTCTGCATCTCCTCTACGTTGCCTTTCAGAATATTGGCCTCTAAACAGGCGTCATGATTTAGATGGACGTGGAGAGTCGCCAGACTAATCGCATGGTGATGGTGCTGGGTCCGGGTAAGCCGCGAAGAGAGTTCCCGTCGCTCATGATCATAAATATAGGTCAAACAGCCAATACCTGGTTGCGTCTCCTCCCCTTCCTGTTTTGCTCCCAACCGATCCCGCAGCAGATCACGAAACACCTCGGATCGGTTATCATACCCCTCCCGATCCATGAAATCCTCTAACTCCTGCAGCAGATCGTCCTCCAGAGAAATCGTAATACGTTTCATGCTTGAGCCTCCCTTTTATAGATCATCCCGCACAACCATCCCTCTTTTCCTTCATCATCAGGATGCACAAAGTGCTTGGTAATTTAGATCTTGTATGATATTTTCAGGAAAAAATCATACTGCGTGATCGTTTTGTTGAGAAGGTAACAGTCGCATGATCAAACAAAAAATACGCCGCCTATTGATGTTGACCGCTTGTATCACAGGAATTAGCCTGACCGCCACCCCAGCCTGGAGCCATTTTCTTCAGCTCATTCCCACCAGCGATCGGGTTAATGATACCTCTTTGGCCCGGCAGTTCAGCCTTGAGTTGACCTTTACCCATCCCATGGAGGGTGGACCAGCCATGGAAATGGCTAAACCGGTACGGTTTGGCGTACAATCCAGGGGCAATACCCAGGATCTGATAGACCGCCTCACGCCACGCCAAGTGGATAAAAAACAGGCATGGCAAGCCAGCTATCCCGTTACCCGTCCAGGCAATTATCTCTTCTTTGTGGAGCCCACACCCTATTGGGAACCCGGCGAAGGCAAAATGATCATCCATTACACCAAAGTGGTGGTAGACGGTTTCGACTGGGGAGAAGGATGGGACCAAACCTTAGGACTGCCGGTGGAAATTAAACCTTTGGTGCGCCCCTACAGTCTATGGACAGGGAATCTCTTCCGGGGATTGGTCCTTAAGGACGGTAAACCGGTTCCTCATGCAGAAGTAGAAGTAGAGTGGGTTAATGATGGCTCGATTACGCCCCCTTCTGATGCCTTTGTCACTCAGGTAATCAAAGCCGATGACCGGGGCATTTTCTCCTACGCCATGCCCCGGGCAGGCTGGTGGGGATTCGCTGCTTTAATTGATGGAAAGCATCCCATGAACAACCCGGAAGGTAAACCTGTCCCTGTAGAATTGGGGGGATTAATGTGGGTCCACACCGTGGATATGAAATAACCTTAAATTAAAGTTACAAACCGTGCATATTCCCGATGGCGTAGTCTCCCCTCCCCTCTTGATCGGTGCCACTGCCGTTACCCTGGGACTGACAACCCTGGCAGTGAGACGAATGGATCCAGAAAAAATTCCCCAGGCCGCAGTTCTGGCTGCGGTCTTTTTCGTTATTTCCCTCATCACCGTGCCGGTGGGCCCAAGCAGTGTCCATCTGCTCCTGGTGGCCCTCATGGGGTTAATACTGAAATGGGTTGCCGTGCCCACGATTCTTGTGGCGCTACTGCTTCAAGCCATCTTTTTTGGCTTTGGCGGGGTGACTGTTCTGGGTATCAACACTCTTAATATGGCCATACCAGCGCTCATCTGTGGATTGGCTTTCGCCCGGCCCATCAAAAATCCGGTCTCATCCCGAACCACCTTTATCTGGGCAACAATCGCCGGCGCCTGCGGCGTGTTAATGTGCGGCGCCATGGTGGTGCTCACCCTGGGATTGAGCGGCGAAGCGTTTCTCCCGGCCGCCAAAATCATTATTGCTACTTTCCTGCCCCTGGCTGTGGTGGAAGGTCTGGTAACCGGCTTCATTATTGGCTTTCTTAAAAAGGTCAAGCCGGAACTCCTCACTTCAGTGGAGGTCTATCCTTGAAACCACAAATCTGGACAACTCTTTTCCTGTCGCTTCTGGTGGCCTCTCCGGCCTGGTCCCATAAACTGAAACTCTTTGCCATGCCGGTGGGAGAGTACATCGAAGGGACGGTCTATTTCATAGGCGGTATTCCTGCTGTGAACCTGCCAGTGAAGGTAGAATCACCTAAGGGAACCCCTCGATTCAAGCTCCAGACCGATGCCAAAGGGCTCTTTACCTTTCCTTTTCAACCTGGCATGGATCATTTTATCCGTGCCGACTCCGGTGATGGTCATCGCGCTGAACTTCTTCTCTCGGCTCAAGAGTTAACTCCTGCCAGTCATGCAGCACCATCAAAACCAACTTCCGCTACCACGGTTTCATCCAGCGATTCACCATCGACATCCTCTACTGCCGGATGCACGTCTCAAGAGATCTCTGCTATGATAGCACAGCAGATTCAACCCCTACGCCACCAACTCAACGCCTATGAAGATCGCGTCCGGCTTCAGGATATCCTAGGAGGAATCGGCTATATCATCGGATTGGCTGGAATCGCCCTCTGGCATCAGAACCGCCACCGGAAAAAGAAACAACCCCAACAAGCAAAACAGACCTCTCCATCCAGAGATAACGGAACCCCCTCGTGATCAGCCCTAGCCTGGCCCGTACAGAAGAACTCCCTCCAAAACTCCAGCAATTGGATCCCCGAATGCGGATCTTTGTCGTTATAGGGGTCGCCATCACAGCGGTCTCCATGGATGCCATACCACGGTTGGTTCTGCTACTGGCATTGGTTCTTACTCTGGCCTGGACTTTCCGCATTCGCTGGAAACCCACCTTAAAACGACTCGCCGCCATGGATACCTTTATGGTGGTGCTGTTGGTGATGCTCCCTTTCACCATTCCGGGCGATCCTTTCTTAGCCTTGGGCTCCTTTGATGCCAGTTGGCAGGGTCTATGGCGAGCGGTGGCCATTATCCTCAAAGCTAACTGTGTCGTACTCACCGTATTGGCTCTGCTTGGTACCCTGGAGAGCGTGGTGATTGGTCAGGCTCTGGCAAGCTTGGGCATCTCAAAAAAGCTGGTTCATATGTTCCTGTTAACCGTACGCTATATTGACGTACTCCATGGGGAGTACCGCCGCTTGCGCCGGGCCATGCAGGCGCGAGGATTCCAGGCACAGGGTAATCTCCACACTTGGCGTAGCCTGGGATGGCTCATGGGCATGCTTCTGGTGCGAAGTTTCGAACGATCCGAAAGAATTCTCATCGCAATGAAATCCCGGGGGTTCTCCGGGCAGTTATTCTTGCATTACCAATTTCGGTTCACCCTGTGGGATGGTGGCTTCGCGCTAATGGCCATCATCCTACTGCTGGGAATTCGGTTCGGGAGTCTTTAATCTATGATGGAGCCACTGTTTCAACTCAAAGAAATCAAGGCGGGATATCCGGGCCATCCGGTGCTCAACGGAATAAATCTCACCCTCTTTGCTAAAGAACGCATTGCCCTGGTCGGCAACAACGGCGCTGGCAAAACCACGCTACTGCATACCATGGTGGGATTCTGCCCCATCCAGACTGGTGAATTGATCGCCTTTGGTGAAACACGAAGCGGCGATAAGGCATTTCATCCGGTTCGTCTGCAAACCGGTATCTTGTTTCAGAATTCCGATGATCAGCTCTTCTGTCCCACGGTGTTAGAAGATGTGGCCTTCGGTCCCCTGAATCTGGGTCTATCGGAAAAAGAAGCCTACACCACCGCCGAAAAAACCCTTCAACAGCTTAAACTCTCCGCCCTTGCAGATCGCCTTACCACCCGGCTTTCTGGTGGAGAAAAACGTATGGTCGCTCTGGCAACCATTCTGGCCATGGAGCCCAAAGTTCTACTCCTGGATGAGCCCACCAACGGTCTGGATGAACAGACTGAAAAACGGCTCACCCAACTCCTGATCGAACTCCCCCAGGCGATGCTTTTTATCTCCCATGATCGACGCTTCATAAGCCAGCTTGCCACACGAGCGATCTATATGGAAAAAGGTACCGTCCAAGAGGTGGTGGTTCATACCCACAAACACAGCCATGATCATCTGCACATCCACGCCCCAGGAATGACAGACCACAACCATGATAACAACAAGGCATAAACAGCATCAGAGATCAAATAATTAAACGATCAGTAAAAGGCTTAAAGGAGGTATGATCGACCTCCTTTAAGCGATCACAGAGGGTCTTTATTACATCAGAACTGAATGCGTTTGGCTTCGATCACATTCGGAATCTTGAGAATATCTTCAACCAAAGCATCGGAAACATCCTGATCAACACGCACAACAGCCAGTGCAGTACCACGCTTCTCCTTCCGGCCCAGATGAAAATCGGCAATATTAATATCTGCATCCCCTAAAAGCGTACCCACACGACCAATTAAACCTGGTGTATCCTGATTGGTAATAAAGAGCAGATTGCCCTTAGGACGAACTTCCACAGGAATATCATTGATCGTCACCAGACGGGGCTCCTCATTCTTAAAGAGTGCACCGGTAATGCAACGCTCTCGAAGATCGGTCTCAATCACAATACGAATTTTTGAGGTGAGCGTACCAGCCGTGCTTTTGGTGCCTTCACTCACTTCAATGCCGCGCTCTTTAGCAATCAGTGGTGCATTGACCAGGTTCACCACTGAATCATCTAAGAGTGGCGTTAAAATCGCTTGCAGAATGGTGGTGGTAATGGGCGTGCAGTTAAGATCCGCCACCTGTCCCTCATAGGTGATACGCACCGCTCTCACCCCCGCCTCTGTAAGCTGACCTAAAGTGGAGCCCATCTTATCCGCCAGATTCAGGTAGGGCCTGAGTTTAGGCATATCTGCCTCAGAGACTGAGGGGATGTTCAATGCATTCTGTACACTGCCCTTTAAGAGATAGTTACTGATTTGACTGGCCACATCAACCGCCACATTCTCTTGCGCCTCCGTGGTCGAAGCACCAAGATGGGGTGTACAGACAATGTTATCCAACTCAAAGAGTTTATTCTCCCGTGCAGGCTCCTGCTCATACACATCCACAGCGGCTGAAAAAACCTTGCCCGATTTCAGTGCATCATAGAGGGCCTCTTCATCAATGACCCCACCACGCGCCGCGTTCACCACAATGACCCCATCTTTCATCTTGGAGAAAGCATCCTGATTGACAATATGGCGTGTTTTTGGTGTCAGTGGTGTGTGAATGGTCAGAAAATCAAGTTGCGGCCAGAAATTATCCAGATTATCCACCAATGTAATCCCCATACTGGCTGCACGCTCTTTGCTGATAAAAGGATCATACGCCAGCACATTCATCTTTAAACCCTGGAGACGTTCCACCACCAGTGCGCCAATATTTCCTGTACCTAAAACGCCAACATTTTTATTGAAGAGCTCTTTACCCATAAAACGGCTCTTCTCCCATTTGCCTGCTTTGGTTGAAGGGGTGGCCGTACCTAAATGTCTTGCAGCACCCAGCATCAGTGCGATGGCATGTTCGGCGGTTGTCACCGTATTGCCAAAAGGCGTATTCATCACAATCACCCCTTTTTGTGATGCCGCCGGAATATCCACATTATCTACACCAATTCCTGCACGCCCCACCACTTTTAAGTTGGTGGCCGCCTCAAGAATTTCAGCGGTCACTTTGGTGGCTGAACGAATCGCCAAACCATCATAATCTTTGATGACCGCTTTCAGTTCCTCAGGACTCATGCCAGGCTTATAATCCACATCAATGCCGCGTTCACGGAACAGTGCTTCAGCTTTTGGGGACATTTTATCAGAGATCAATACTTTGGCCATTCTTCCTCTCCAGACATATGTATAAAATAATAAAAAAAGGAATCCTTACAAAAGCAACAAGGACTCCTTAAAAATAATTGATCGGTGTTAACCGTTTTTAGCAGCGAAATCGGTCATAAAAGCAACCAGTTTCTCAATGCCCTCTTCAGGCATGGCATTATAGATCGAGGCCCGCATACCACCCACAGAACGATGACCTTTCAGGGTAACCAGACCTTCATTGGCGGCATCGGCTAAAAACTGTGCATCCAGTTCAGGATTTTTCAAGGTAAAAGGCACATTCATCCGTGAACGGGAGATCTTCTCGGTGGGACATTGATAGAAATCGATCTGATCAATGGCGTTATAGAGTTTCTCAGACTTACGGATATTGATCTCTTCGAGTGCAGTAATGCCACCACGTTCTTTAATCCATTCCAGAACCAACCCTAACATATAGATGCCATAGGTGGGGGGCGTATTGAGCATGGAACCCTTAGCCGCCTGGAGTTTATAGTCGAGCATCATGGGCAGATTTTCATTACGCCCTAAAAGATCTTCACGGATAATCACCAATGTGACGCCGGCTGGACCAAGATTTTTCTGCGCCCCCGCATAGATGATCCCATACTTTGAGACATCCATCACACGGGACATGATATTTGAAGACATATCCGCCACCAGCGGCACACCATTGGTCTCTGGGGTATAAAAATATTCAGTACCGAAGATGGTATTATTGGAAGTGATATGCACGTAGGCTGAGTTAGGATCTAAATCCAGCTCTTCCTGGGTTGGAATGCGTGAAAAATTGACATCATCGCTGCTGGCTGCAATCCGGACATTGCCCTGTTTTTTCGCTTCGGTAATCGCCTTCTTTGACCAAGCGCCTGTATTGATATAGTCAGCGGTGTTATTTTCAGCGGTGAACAGGTTCATCGGTACGGTGGTAAATTGCAGTGTGGCACCGCCCTGCTGAAAAAGAACCTTATAATTTTCTGGTACGTTCATCAGTTCACGTACCAGCGCCTCAGCGCCCTCTGCAATGGCCATAAAATCTTTGGAACGGTGGCTCATCTCCATAACCGACATACCTGCACGGCCATATTCCACCAGTTCACCTGCGGCTTTTTGCAGAACCTCTTGGGGTAGTGCACTGGGACCAGCACTGAAATTAAAAACACGCGCCATTGTTTTGAATCTCCTTAAAAGCGAATAAGCATTAAATTTTTTTATTCTTAAAGAGTATTTGTTACCCAACTAATCAAAAATGTCAATTGATCATTTTCTTGCATTTAAAAATATAAAGTTATTTTTAAAAAGAGCGTCTGCGATCTCACTTAAAAAGTGCACTGTTTATAAAAAGGGTAGAAGAACTATTTTTTAGCAGAGAGTCCTTTCTCTTCAGGGAAGCGACACCATGCAGAGACCACACATTGATCACAGAGTGGATTCTTTGCTTTACAGACATAGCGGCCATGAAAAATAAGATAGTGGTGACCATGGTCCATATACTGTTCAGGAATCACCGCTAAAAGATCCTTCTCAACCGTAAGTGGTGTCTTACCTTTCGCCAGTCCAATTCTTTTAGAGACACGAAATACATGGGTATCCACTGCCATTGTCGGCTGCTTAAAAGCCACATTAAGCACCACATTGGCGGTTTTTCGTCCCACACCAGCAAGCGCCTCTAACGCTTTACGCTCTGTAGGAACCTGACTTTGATGTTTTTCAATAAGCTGTTGGCTTAAAAGAAAAAGATTTTTTGCCTTATTATTATAAAGACCAATGGTGCGGATATGGGTTTTAATGCCATCCACGCCTAATTCAACCATTTTCTCAGGTGTGGGCGCCACAGCAAAGAGCGCAGGCGTTGCCTTATTCACCCCTTTATCAGTTGATTGTGCAGAGAGCACAACTGCCACTAAAAGCTCAAAAGAGTTACGGTATTGAAGTTCACTCTTCGGGTTGGCATTCTGTTTTTTAAGCGCTTCTAATATGGGGACAATTTCCGGATCGAGGGGGGCATAATGTTGAACCATGGACGTATCACCTGATGTTTGAAGCACATAAAATTGAGTAAGAAACGGTGAGCCATTTGATGGATATCTTTAAATATCAGACGTTGATATTCCATAGTTTCTTAGGATTATCAAGTAGATCTTTAAAATCGTCTACCGCTAAGGGACGGCTGTAGAAAAAGCCTTGAATCTGGTCACAGCCATTTTTATTCAGGCACTCCAGTTGGTCTCGATACTCCACCCCTTCAGCAATCACTTTAAGATCCAGACTTTTAGCCATGGAGAGGATTGCGGTCACAATGGCGGCATCGCTGGAGTCGATGGTGATATCACAAATAAAAGAGCGGTCAATTTTAATGG
Organism: Magnetococcales bacterium HHB-1; assembly: GCA_052043475.1. Taxonomy (GTDB): domain Bacteria; phylum Pseudomonadota; class Magnetococcia; order Magnetococcales; family JBQGBW01; genus JBQGBW01. Next base: position 12,546 of record JBQGBW010000062.1, on the reverse strand, counting down.
AGTGAATCGGTAGACGTTTCAGATAGCTGAGAGAGGAGTATCCTGTACCAAAATCATCCAGTGAGAATTGAATACCTAAGGCACTGAGGGCGATCATCGCAGAGACGCCCTGACCGGCATCCTCCAGCATCATGCTCTCGGTAATCTCCATCTCCAGATGCGCAGCATCCAGACCGGTCTCCTCAAGAATTTTTGCAACCGACGTCTCTAATCCGGGTCTTTGGAACTGTAATGCACAAAGATTGACCGCAACCCGTAACGGGCCATAACCTTGATCAATCCACTGTTTGGTCTGTTGACACGCTTTACGGAGAATAATTTCACCAAGCGGAATAATCAGACCGGTCTCCTCAGCGATAGGGATAAACTGAGCGGGAGAGATCAGTGTACCATCCTCTTTTCGCCACCGAACCAGCGCCTCCATACCAACAATTTTATCATCAGAAACTGAGACTTTAGGTTGATAATGGAGTTCAAACTCCTCTCTTTCAACCGCTTCACGCAGCGCAGTGGTTAAAGTGAGTTGTTGACTCGCTTTTTCTCCCATGAGTGTTGTATAGAAGCGGTAGGTATCTTTTCCCGCCTCTTTGGCACGACTCATCGCCAGGTTGGCATTACGAATCAGTGTATCGGCATCTTTACCATCGGAGGGGAAGAGCGTTAAACCTAAGCTGGTCGTCAGATGGATGGTCTGTTCTTTGAGGATGAAGGGTTCTGAGATGGAGGTCATCAAACGATCAACAACCTGAATAATATTCTGCACATTCACCACATCACGAAAAATCAGATAAAACTCATCACCTGAAGTGCGGCTGACCGTATCGCCCTCTCGGATACACTGCGCGATACGCCGGGCGACCTCCTGTAGAATCAGATCGCCTGAGCTATGGCCAAGACTATGATTCACCTGTTTAAAGCGATCCAGATCCAGCATCACCACAGCAAAACGGCTTTCGGTACGGGTGGCAATGCTCACTGCCTGTTGCAGACGGTCACGGAACAGTTCACGATTTGGTAATCCAGTTAATGCATCATGAGAGGTTTGATAGTTAAGCGCCTCCTGGCTACATTTAATGCTGGTGAGATCATGGGAGACAGCAATAAATGTGGAGATTTTTTTCCAGCGGTCCGGGATACCAATCACGGTAAGTAACTCTGGATAGGCCTCACCATTACGGCGTCGGTTCCATACCTCACCACGCCAGTAACCACTGCGACGCGCCTGCTCCCAGATCACCTGATAGAATGCGGGGTCTTTATTATCGGAACGACACTCCTGGAAGCGTTTACCAATCAGTTCATCGGCTTTAAAGCCGGTAATGTTGGTCAGTGCGGGGTTGGCGTTATGGATAATGCCGTGATCATCCATAATGAGCACGCCTTCATCGATATGTTCGAAAACCTGATCGGTGATGGAGAGTTGCTCTTCAACCAGGGAGAGTTGGGAGATATCCTGAATGGTGCCGTGAAGTGTATAAGAGGTGCTCTGCTTATCGTAGGAGAATTCACCGGTTTCACGGATTGTTTTCTCATCACCACGGTTGCAGCGGATGCGATACTCTACCGTATAGGGAATCTCCTGCTTTTTTGCATGATCAAGGGCTTTAAAGATCCGTTTTGCATCTTCAGGATGGATCGCTTTACGAAAGCGGCTATATTGTGGCGTAAACGTTTCATCTTGTATGCCAAAAATGCGATACATCTCCTGAGACCAGGTGAGGGTATCGTTCTCCTCCTGCCAACTCCAGGAACCCAGCGAGGCGATCTTCTCTGTGCGTTCCAGAGATTTTTGCGATTGATCAAGTTCAATCTCTGCCTGTTTTCGGTCGGTTGCATCCCGTGTGATCACCACCGCACCCTGGATCTCTTTAAATCCCTGCTGATGATAAGGGTGATAGGAGACATCAATCCACCGCTTGCCTAAATTTTCAAATTCAGCCCAAGCTTGGATATTCACCTGCTCGCCCTGAAAACAGCGATCTAAGGAGGGTTGAATAATGGCGAAGGCTTTATCACCCCAGACATCGGAGACCGTATTACCAATCATATCCTGCTGTTTTTTGTTGACCGCTCTAAGCAGCGCCCGATTCACGGCCTGATAGGTATAGTTGCGGTCAATGAGGGACATCAGATCATTGGAGGTAGAGACAATGGCTGCGTATTTGTCCAGTTGTTGCTGTTTTTGTTCCAGGGTAAAATTGATCCGTTCCAGTGCTTCATTGCGCTGTCCTGCCAACAGATGACGATACGCTTGCGCGTGGTATCGGATACGGGCGAGCATCTCGATCTTCTCAGGCAGTTTGACCACATAATCATTGGCACCATTCTGGAAAGCTTCTGCTTTAATTTCGGCTTTATCCGCAGAGGAGAGCAGAATCACAGGAATCTCTTGGGTGGATGGCTCTCTGCGAATCTGTTTTAAGATATCCATACCTGAGATGGTGGGCATCACCATATCGAGCAAGATCACATCGGGTTTGGTTTTGATGATGCGTGTGAGGGCATCAGCAGGATTATCACAGTATTCTAGTCGTAGATCATCCTGATCCTCAAACATTCTCTCTAACAGCCACTGTGTCAATGACTGATCATCGACCAGAAAAACACGCAGGAAGGAATGCGTTGTTTGAGTTATCATAGGAGTTATAATCTTTTGAAAAGTTGATCCTAACTTATAAATTTATGCTTCTATTTTAAACGATTAAATCTAAAAATGGATCAAAAACATTTTTTGCTACCATAAGATTTAAGCAAACATCACTCTTATGGTAACAAAAAACCGTAGACTAATAAAGAGGTTACGTACAATATTATTTTGTTGCAGAAATCTTCTTTAACTCTGCATCAATCAGTTTACGGAAGGTTTCTAAAGGAATGGCACCACTCTGAGAGACACCATTGATAAAGAAGTGCGGTGTTCCTGTCACGCCTAAGCCGGAACCTATCGCCTTATCCTGCTTTACGCGAGCGTTCATCTCTCCTGAATCGAGGCAGTGGTTAAAGCTTTTCATATCGAGGGAGAGGGATTTGGCCAGGGTTTTAAAGCCATCTTTTTTTTGCCACCCTTTTTGATCGAACAGTGCATCGTGGTATTGCCAGAATTTACCCTGTTTCTCCGCACAGAGCGAAGCCTCAGAAGCTTTAACGGCATGTTGATGGCCTGGAAGAGGAAAATGTCTGAAAATCAGACGGATACGTCCTGGATAAACCCGGAGCAACTGTTGAACCGTCTGGTGTGCACGACGGCAGTAGGGGCATTCAAAATCGGAAAACTCAATGATGGTGATGGGTGCACCGGCCCGGCCTTTTGCAGAACTGTTTGGACCTGGCACATTAATGCGGGGTGGTTTGGGTGGTTTCAGGGTCATTCTGGCATCATATTTTTCTGCCAGAGAGGAGAGATATTTAGAGCGGATCTCCTCTTTCTGTTCCTGCTCCAGGAACATTTTAACCTTATCCTCAAGTCCTTTAATGGATGATGGTAGGCGCTTTTTGTTCTCTTCGATAAAATCGATGACATCTTTACTCTCGATAGGAACAAACTGCTTTTTTACCACGGTATCCAGCAACTTATCGGCATCAACACCCTTGGCTTTCGCCTCCAGTTGTAAAAGATGTGTTGTTAAGGCTTCCTGTACCGCTTGAAGTCGATAGGTAAAGCGTTTGGTCTCCAGTTGAAAAAGCTTGGCAGCAATTTTTTGATCAACCTGTTTTTTATATAAACGCCACTCCCCAACTTGAACCAAGGGTTTCTCTTCGCTCTGTTTGGCATGAACCTTATCCACCGTATTAAAGACCAACAGGCAGGCGAAAATACAACTTAAAAAGACGCGCTGCGTCATGGGTAGAGACTCCTTAAAATAGAGAGCAGTCCACATCAATTTTTATGTTTCTCAAAGGTTTGATGGTATAAAAACAGTGGACACGTCTGTCTGATTCATATTGAAAAAGCTGATTTTATAAGCGTTTATTCTTTATAGAGATCGTGTGCACGTTGTGTGAAAGCGGCCACCATCTTTTTTGTCGCCTGATAAAAAACAGGCCCCATGGTAAGATCCAGCAATTTGCTTTTAAATTTAAAGTCAATGATAAAATCGATCTGGGTACCGGAGGATTTTTTCATCGGCTCAAAGACCCAGGTACTCTTAAGGTGTTTAAAGGGGCCTTTTTTCAGTTCGATATCCACCCGTTTTCCAGGGATAACGCGATCTAAGGTGGTAAATGTTTCGCGGATTCCTTTAAACGCAACGGTCATATGGGCTAAAAAACGGTCTGATTTTACATCACTTTTACTCGCCTGTATACACCAGGGGATAAACTGAGGATAGCTATCCATATCCACGACAAGATCATACATCTGTTGTGGTGTATAGGGCACTTTGGTACGGGTACGTGTTTTCATTATGTTGATCCCTTTATACACTCTCCTTAAAATCAGGATGCTTGTATTGAATTTATATGCGCTGATTCCCACGGTAGAGTGCATGGGCACGACTACGAAATGCCGATACCATCTGTTTGGCGGCATGGGTAAAGAGCGGACCGATGGTCATATTTAAGAGTCGGCTTTTAAACTCAAAATCAATCGAGAAATCGATACGGGTTGCATTCTCTTCCACGCTGGTAAAGTGCCATGCACTGATCAAACGTGTAAAAGGGCCGGACCGAAGACGGATATCGACACTCTGGTTGGGAACAATGCGGTCAACGGTTTGAAAAGATTGACGCACCCCCTTGAAAGAGACGGTTAGTTCGGCAATAAACTGTTCTGGTGTTTCAGCAAATTTGCGCGTACGCACACACCAGGGAAGAAATTCAGGATAGCTCTCCACATCGACGACCAAATCATAAACTTTGGCGGGTGGATAGGGTATCACTTCAGACAGACGGATACGTGGCATGCATCACAACCTAAATGCTAAAAAGAAAAGGAGACAATAGATCATCTTAGATTTTGATCCAGAAAAAAACCAAAAAAATGAATTGTTAACAATTTTTTGGCAAGATGCCAGACAAACCTGTTGTATCCAGATCGCTAAAGATTAATGCAATTTTGGAAACGCACAACATTTTCCATTTTAAATGGCACCACTTTCGTTTTAAAGTTTTCTGGGGATGAATCAGTATGAACCAGTTATGCGACTATTGAAAGGGAGCGTCTTAATCGTGTCGTCATCTTTGTTATCAGAAAACCAGAACACAGATTCTCAACTCTCTCTTGAGTCTGACGCACTCCGCGCCAATCTGCAAGAGACTGCGGTTAAGAATCTGACCATTGATCCACGTTTTGATCATTTACGTCAGGTTGTGCATCGTTACGCTGGAATTCGTCGTGAATTGGATGGCCTGTTGCGTGAACTCAATCACCCGTACCGCAACTGGAAACTGATTCTACCAGAACTGCGTCGCTTCATTATGAATCGGCGTTCATTAGCGCTTTTTCTTAAAGAGGGGCCAGAGAGTCTATTGTTGTTTAGTGATCTGCTCTTAGAGGCGTTGGGAGAGAATCAAAAAAGCTTAGAGCAGCAGCATAACGTCTCAGAGCTTTTATGCAGCTATCTTTTTGCGGTCTGTCGCCAACTCTCAGAAAAACAACTCCCACCGTTTATCCCCGCACTCGATCAGATCATACGCCAGATTTACCAGCTACCTGATCCTCTATTTCTGCGCTTCTTCCAGACCCACCAACCCCTCTCCCGAATGTTGCATCTTTTAGCAACACGTTTTAAAAAATCGGTGCAACAATCCAACTGGGATACGGTCACACAAAGGTTGATCATGGTGCGTGGGCTCTCTCTAGGCTATCATTACTGGTTATCCCAACCCGATCCTGAGCAGTTTCTTAAACCCTGTGCCCCCGCCTTTGAGAAGATCACACACCGTACTTTAGAGCAGCATCTGCGTAAGACCCAAAAACTGGAAGGCCAGGCGACAACCTCAGTGATGGATCATGGTTTACAACTAGAGATTCTCTGCCAGCTTTTTAAGATGCCCACATTCTCTGATATCGTCAGTAGTTATCGTCAGGCGGCCAACGAGTTGGATCTTGATACCAGCCGCCGCTATCTGAAAGATGTGGAGAACAGTACTGAAGTCGCTCTGGTCGCAGAGAGAAACCATGCCGGTCATAAACTCACATTTATGTTCCATATTCTAGAGACCGGGGGGTTGTTTTTAATCCATGAGGATATTTTAAGGGAGATCAACCGCAATCTGATCTATCTGGTACGTCTTCGGCAGGAGTTCGATGCACTGGAACGGTTTTTGATCAAAACCTTTAATTTTCTTAAAGCCAATGTGGTAAAATATCCCCGCACCGCATTGCAGTGTATCGAGGTATTGGGAGATGAAATTTTTAAACGTCAGAGTGGACCACTCATTGAGAGCTTTCTGCATCAAACCGTCCGTTTTGGGTTTCAACATAGCGCGGTGATCGGTGTCAATGAACAGTGGCAGCCAATCTGTAATCCGGCACATCTATTTAATATCCGTACCTGGCTTAATCTGATCTCACTCCACCCCTGGTGGCATGCCACACTGCTCTCCGCACTGATTATCAATATTCGACTCACCGGTACATGTATTCGGGATAAGGATCTCTTCCAGAAAGAGGTCACCCAACTGCTCAATAGTGATATCGAACCGGTCTATAATCTGGTCAAACAGTTTACCAGACTTCTCCCTGTCTACTTTAATGAGATCGGTGCAGAAGGCGAACTGCGTACAGTCTCCACAGAACTGGATGAACTCACCCACCGTAAGGATCGTTTGATCCATTTTTTACGTAAGCAGTGCCATGTGGAGAGTTCCAATCTGATTGTGGATATGATCCGGGCCACATTACAGTTCTGGTATGATCGAGACCTTAACCATCTCCACTGTTTTATTCCTCAAACCCTGATTCCTGAAATACAACCCGATGGCCCTTATGTTTTGGGCGTGCATCAGGCGATCAATCTCTTGATGGATCACAATCAGCTTGAAGAGGTCAGTGAACTGCTCTCCTATGATATTGATGCACTACAGGATTGTTTAAAGAGCAATCCTCATCTCTCCAAGCAGGATAAGCGGCGCACCATTTTAATGATCCGCTTCTACCAACTGTTACACAGTAAATATAACTTTGGTTTCTCTGGCTTAGAGCAGCCACTGCAAGCGATGTTGGATCGCAATATTGTTGCAGTACGGCCTCTATTTAATCTCATTCAAGGCCAGACCATGCAGGAGATTCCTCAGGATAATCTGTTAAAGGCACTGCTCACCGCTTTGAAGGGTCTAAAAAAGGTAATCTTAAGCCAACAGCAGTTTGAAGCCCAAGAGACGCTGATACAGAAACGACATATCGCCGCGGATATCCCCTCGGTCTACGGTTTTTATCAGGAGCTTAAATTTGATGCACTCTCATTAACCTTTCGCTTAGAGCAACTCACCCTCACTCTGTTAGAGTCATTAAAAACACGGATTCCTAAAGATTTTATCACCCGTGGTGCCCTGTTTAAGGTGGTTAAGTATGTTAACTTTTTTCTGCGTGCCTTAGCTCTGGATGGTATCTCACCAGGAAAGTTAAAAAATCTTAAACGCATTCTCAAGCGCTCCCTACAGCATAATCCACTAACCTTTCACCAATATCTGGATATCTTCCGTAGCTTCTCCGCTGCGGTTCGCGATGTAATCAATACCTATTATGTGAGCCACCATCGTAATAATCTGGCAGAAATTCTCCCAGGATTAAATCATCGCTTGCTGCTACCCCGTTTTCGTAACTTGGTAGATGGAGATGCTGCCCAATCCCTACAACGCATTGAAGAAGCTTTTTTAAGGGATAGTTTAGCGGAATCGTTTGCATTGCAAACCTTTGATAACTTTCTTGTCACCCTGCAACAAACACTCACCCAGCAGGAAGATAAACTGGCACCACGGGTTCTTAATCATCTGATGGCCTATGATCCAGCAAAGCTGTTCTGCAACATCCATGAGGCCCAACCCCGTATCCGTGATCTGATTCATCTTGGCAATAAGGGCTTTCATCTGGTACGTCTGGTGGAGTGTGAAGCGCCGGTTCCGGTGGGCGTGATCCTCACCACCGAGTACTACCGTTGTCGTGATATTGTGCGCTCCTATCCCCCCGCCACAAAAGATTATAAAACCCAACTGCGAGAACAGATTCACTATATTGAGCGAGCATCTGGACAAACCTTTGGTGATCCCAAGCAGCCTCTTCTGCTCTCTGTACGCAGTGGTGCCTTGGTTTCAATGCCCGGCATGATGCAGACCGTGCATAATGTGGGACTTAATCGCCGCATTGTCGAAGGCTTGGCAGAGATCTCTGGCAATCGTTTTTTTGCCTGGGATAACTACCGCCGTTTTATTCAATCCTGGAGTATGGCTTTTGGTGTGGAGCGCCAACTGTTCAGCGAGATTATTCATCGTGCCAAAAAAACGCATCAGGTGCAGTTAAAGAGTCAGTTCTCCTCAAAGCAGATGAAAGCCATTGCACTGGCCTATGAAGAAGAAGCAAAGCGACATAAAATTATTGTTCCCGAAGATCCCTGGCAACAGTTGGAACTGGCGATTGGTCAGGTGATTCACTCCTGGAACTCGCCTAAAGCACGAGTCTACCGAAAAATTATGGATCTCTCCCATAATTGGGGAACGGCGGTTGTCATTCAGAATATGGTCTTTGGTAATGTAACCGAACAGGCGGGTACCGGTGTACTCTTCACCGGGCACCCTTTTCGTAAACGCAACCGGGTGGTTTTATGGGGTGATTACTCTTTGGGTAATCAAGGCGAGGATGTGGTAGGGGGATTGGTAGCGACACGGCCCATATCAGTGGAGCAGTGCCACTATGATCGGCGTGACCCAGAAACCTGCTTAGAGAACCTCTATCCTGAAATTTATGAAGCGTTATTAATCTTTGTTCGTGATCTCATCTATACCCGCCGCTGGCACCCTCAAGAGATTGAATTTACCTTTGATGGTCCTGAAAAAGCCAATCTCTTTCTACTGCAAACCCGGGATATGGTGGCGGCCACCGGACGTGGATCGGTAATCAACACCTTTGTGGACCATCCAGATCTGGCTGAAAGTCGTCTGGTGCGTGGTGTGGGGGTATTTGGTGGTGCACTCTGTGGCGTGGCGGTGTTTAATCTGGCACAGATCAAACAGATCCGCCGCGAAGAGTCCGAGGTTCCTCTGATTCTCATTCGTTATGATACAGTTCCCGATGATATCAAAGAGATCAGTCTCACCGATGGACTTCTTACTGCACGGGGAGGACAAACCTCGCATGCCGCTGTCGTGGCTGCAAATTTGGAGAAGGTCTGTGTTGTAGGGTGTGAGGCATTGCATATTCGAGAGGTGCCCGGAATTTGCCAGATTGGTGATGAGACCATCCGTTTTGGGGATACCATCGGTATTGATGGCCGCACGGGTTGGATGCTCAAAGGAGAACACGCCATTGAGACCAATGTCATTGCGGATAAGCCACTCTCATTTTAGGCAAAATAGGATGAACAATGGTAAAGAAGAAGAAAAAGCATGGTTTCTGAGATGAAATACGCTTACAATGCCAGAATCAATGAAATTTTTATGCTTTTTTTGCTTCTTGTTGTCTTGGAGGTATTTCAATGAAGTTGGGTATCAACGGCATGGGACGTATCGGAAAACTGAGCGTATGGCGCCAGGTGGCAGAGCCACGCTTTTCCGAAGTTGTGGTCAATGTGGGTCGTGAAGTGGGAAAAAATCTCCACGACCTGGCACAAGTCCTGGAAAAAGACTCCGCTTATGGTCGCCTGGAACATTTCCTCCATGGTTACAAAGGGGGTCGTGTTATCGAGAATATCGATGAACAGCAGGGGACAATGACTGTCAATGGTACGCCTGTCCGTTTTCTGCGTTCTGCACGCAACCCGAAAGATATCGCCTGGCGCGAAAACAACGTCCGTCTGGTTGTCGATACTACGGGTGTATTCAATGATCCCACCAAACCGGCGGATGCGCCTGGTGGCGCAATGCGGGGACATATTGACGCAGGCGCTGAAAAAGCGATGCTCTCCGCCCCCTTTAAAATTAAAAACCCCGGTCTGGCCATGCCTGAGGATGCGGTAACCACCGTGATGGGCATCAATGATGAAGACTATGATGCCAGCCGTCACTCCATGATCTCTGCGGCCTCATGTACCACCACCTGTCTTTCTCACATGATCAAACCGCTGATGGATCACTTCGGTGTTGAGAAAATTCTTTCCGCCTCCATGGTGACGGTCCATGCCGCAACAGGAAGTCAGAAAGTGCTGGATGCCGTACCCAAAAGTGGCGCTAAGGATATCCGTAAAAATCGCAGTATCCTGAATAATATTATTCTCACCACCACAGGGGCGGCAAAAGCGCTGCGTCTGGTGATTCCTGAAGTAAAAAATATCGGCTTTATGGCAGAATCGGTGCGCATTCCCACATCCACCGGCTCTTTAACCATTCTGACACTCAATCTTCAGTCCGAGGATAAAGATAATCCCATTAACCGTGATCTGATTAATCGCATCTATAAAGAGGCATCTGAAGGCCCCTATCAGGGTTATCTGGGATATACCGAAAAACAGAATGTCTCCTCAGATATTATCGGTTTCCCCTCAGCGGCAACCATTATTGAGGCCACCGAAACCCATACCCGTACCGCTTACAGTAAGTTAAACTTAGATGCCATTCCTGGTCTGCCCGCCAGTGCCAAGGAGGCAATCGGATCCTCGGTATTGGATGTGCCTGTCACCCAGGCGGTGATCTATGGTTGGTATGATAACGAGTTGGGAAGTTACACCAACATGTTGGCTGAGTTGATCAACACCGTGGCCGATACAATGATCTAAAGATCGGTTCTACTTAAACAGCGCACTTTGATTTTAGAGTGCGCTGATTTTATTTTTGCGGTCTCATTTGAGATCTAAAAATAGAGATGCACATTTGCGCTTGGGTGAAAAATCATGATCTCTCTTCTTAAAAGAACAAAGCTCTTTGCGGATATCTCAGATGATCACCTGGAGCATATTGCAAAATTTTCAGAACGCATCATCTTAGAGCCCAACCTTGGTGAAACCATTGCGGTGCTTCGGGAGGGAGATCACAATATTAAACGACATCTTCTGGTTCTGATTGCCGGAGAGTTTAGTGTGGGGATTAAAGATGCAAAGCGGCGACGTGGTTTTTTGATCTCTGCACAGAAAAATCATAATTTAGAAGATGAGGTGATCGGTGAAATCTCCTGGTTGCTCAATCAAGGACGTCTGACGGATATTGAGGTTCAGGAGCGCGCTGTATTACTAAAAATTAACGGCATACAGTTAGAAGCCTATCTTGATAAAAATCCAGATGTGGGCTCGGTAATCTTTAAGCGTATTGCCTATATTCTGGCAAAACGCACCTCAGAGAACTTCTGGCGTGCCAACTGGGAGCGTGTCTTTAGAATTCGAGACTCTTCTCATTAATGGAATCTGAGGTGGTTTCATGCAGATCGATATAAAGGCTTGGATTCCCTACATCATTCCACCCATTGCCGTCCTGATTATCGGTTATGTCTGGGGTGTGGATTGGCGGATTACCATCACCATTGCGATCCTTTCAGCAGGTCTGCCACGCTTGCTGAGTTTCATCAGCTATCTTAAAGGATTAACCACACTCTCTGTTGTATCAACCATCGGATTGGTGGTGACACAGGATTATACTTGGGAGCTGCATCTGGCGCCTTTTGGTATTCCTTTTCATATTCAAAAAGGAGAAACCGCTGTTGAGGCGATCCTTTTTTCTGTATTATTGTCAATATTTTTAGTGCTAATTACAAAACAGACCTATACCCAGGAAAAAAACGAAGGTCAAGAGAAAGACGAGCCTCAAAACGCGCAAGAGAAAGTTCAAACAGAACCCATTTCTATAGCAAAATCAAAAGATAAACCAAATTCTAAAGTTATCGAATCCATAACAGTACCCTCACCGCAGATCCGTAATTTTTCGGATCAAGATCTGGATGGCTATTTTATTGGTCGTAAAGAAGAACAAGAAATCCTTGACCAACACTTTAAAGAGGGTATCACCATCCAGATCCTTACCGGTTTTGGTGGTATGGGTAAAACGCAACTGGCCCGTGCATTTGTGAGAAAATATGGCCAACCGTTCGATCTGATCTGGTGGATTGGTGTCGATTCTCTTGAGCAAAATCTGATTGATTTAGCCACCAGGTTAAAGCTCTCTGATAATCCTAAAGTATGGGTATCCGGTTGATGCAGGCCCTGGTTATATTTAAGATAAAATCACGCACCACCGGCAAAGCCGGTGGTTTGATGAAGGCCCCTGGAAGGGGCCAGTAACGTGGTGAAAGCCCCTAAAGGGGCTCAAAACATTACGCGAACTCTTGAAACTTTAACTGCGGTTCCATTCGAAGCTCTTTCTCTTCCTGGTTTCGAATGTAGGCTCGAATAAGCTGCTCATCAAGCCCTACAGTGCTAACACAGTACCCTCGTGCCCAGAAGTGCTTTCCCGTGAAATTCCGCTTCTGAC
>JBQGBW010000061.1:0-25404 GCA_052043475.1 Magnetococcales bacterium HHB-1 | reverse complement strand
TTCTCTGTTCTCAGCCTGTTTTCAGCGATCCAGCCACCAAAAACAGGCCAAAAGTCTACAAAAGAGCAAGTTCAAGTCCTGCTCCCTATGAAACACTTTTTGGGACAGGCCAAAAATAAAATTTTCTCTGCTTTAACCCGCTGCGTGCGCTTTTTCTGCTTTCCCGATCTCTGCAATAATATTTTCCAGCTCCTCGACCACAATTCTCATGGTGCCCTCCAGCGCGCCATTCCCCAAAGTGCCACAATCGATCAACACCTGCGAGACTGATCGAGCTTTCGACAGACTCAAATTGATAGTGTCCAGTTGCTTGAATGAGAGTGTAATCTGTTTGTCCATGATGTCGTTCCTCATTGTTTTTCGATCTAAAAATTGATAAGGTGACGACACCATAAACAGATATTATCTCACAGCAAAGGATAATAATATTTTTGTCTGGATAAGGTTTATTGTGCAGGCATAGAGAAAAACTCCCGCTGCTCTTCCCACACAATGGGAAAGGTCTTTCTCAACTGGCTTGGTGTGATCTTCTCGGGCTGCGTTCCATCCAGAATGGCTTTCTTGATATCTGGAGCCAGGCAGGTCAGATTGAGCATCTTTCCCAGGTTAGACTTATCAATCCCCTCCTGTTTGGCCAGCGCACTGATTGATTTTACTTCGCCACTCTCCAATAGAGCCAGCCACCTGTGTGCATTGCCCAATGCTCGGATCAAACTGGCATCCGGTGGTTGGTGTGGAATCACATCCTGGAGCTCACTGTTTCCTGGAGCTACCATTCTTTTACGTCCACCACGTCGGCAGAAGTTCATCGGTATCCAGACAATCAACTTGGTTCCATCTTCGCTCTCTCGAATATTCATCAGCACTCTCCTGCACACATCTCTTTGATTAACGATGTCATCCCGTCTTTTCTTAAGTGGACTTCCACACCTCTGGAATGAATTTCTATTCTGCTGATCAATAGCTGAACCAACCGGTGCTGCTCCTTTGGAAACAACTCTTCCCATACAGGCTCCAAGCTCTGCATCGTCTCCACCAGCTCCCACTCTGATAAAGGCTCTCCTCGATTTTTAATTTCCCTGCCGATCTGTTCAATAATATCCGGTGTGGTGACCACCTGTTTGATCTGATTTAGGATAATATTCTCAATCTCTCCTGCCGCCACGCTTCTTATCTTGCAGGAACGATAACTGTGTTTACTGGCCGTCTGGCAAACATAGTAGCGATACTGCCGCCCACGGTATTTATTGGTATATGTTGGCGTCATAGCGCGGCTACAGTGGCCACAAAATATTAGTCCCTTTAGTGCTGCTGGCGTTGAAACACGCGGCTTGTTGGCGCTCTCTCGCGTATTGGCCTTCAGTATGGTGTGGGCGCTATCCCAAACCGACTGGGCAATAATTGCTTTGTGCTCTCCAGGGTAATATTCCTCTTTATGGGTTACCTGACCGAGGTAGACCCTGTTGTTGAGCAGCCTGTAGATCACACCTTTATCAAAGGGTTTTCCCTTCCTGAATCTCCCTGTCTGCGATGTCCATGATTTAGTATGATAACCAGCGTCATTCAGTTCCTCTGACAGCTTCATTGCGCCACCCAGCTCGATGTAACGCTGGAAGACCAGTCGTACCAGTTTCGCTTCTTTTTTATTGATAATTAGCTTGCGATCCTTGACATCATATCCCAATGGGGGCGTTCCGCCCATCCACAAACCTTTCTTCTTTGATGCCAAGAACTTATCTCTGATTCTCTCAGCGGCAATCTCTCTTTCGAACTGACTGAAAGACAGGAGCATATTCAGCGTCAACCGGCCCATAGAAGTAGCGCTGGAGAACTGTTGTGTGACCGATACAAACGATACATCATGTTGCTCAAAGAGCTCTACCAGCTTGGAAAAATCCAGCAGAGAGCGTGTCAATCTGTCGATCTTATAAACAACTATCAGATCCACAAGATTACGCTTTATATCTCGAAGTAGTTGTTGCAGTGCTGGCCGGTTCAATGTTCCACCAGAGATCGCCGCATCTTCATAGCGGTTGTCCAGTAGAATCCATCCCTCCTGTTTTTGGCTTTCAATGTAGGATTGGCATGCCTCGAACTGTGCGTTCAGGCTATTAAATTCCTGATCTAACCCATCGCTGGTTGATTTTCTGGTGTAGATCACACAGCGCTTTTGTGTCACGATTGGCTCCTTCTTCATTTCTTGCCTCCTGTCTTACGAAGGCCAAAGAAAGCGGGCCCGTTCCACTGTGTTCCTGTAATGGTCTTGGCGATGGCCGACAAGCTGTTAAATCTTCTCCCTTGATATTCAAAGCCATTTTCAGTGACTGTTACCCAGTGCTCCATGCCTTTCCACTCTCTCACCAGTCGTGTTCCCACCAGTGGCCTGCCATCAAGCACTTTGGTCTTTTTCTTCATGCTGCCCGCTTTTAATAGTCTCTGCTGATCCTCCTCTGTTGAGCCGCCGAAGGCCAACTCCTGCATGCGAAACGCCAGCCTCTTGATCAGAAAATGTTTCCCCAGCGATGGCGCTTTTCTATCAAATACGATCTCCCATTTCTTTTTGAGTTGTGGCACCGTCATCTTTGATAGTGCTGCAATTTCTTTCAAAATTCCTGTTGCCATTGGCATTCTCCAATATTCTTTGTGGTTGAAGAAGCACCATGAACGCTCTGTGTGGGCGATAAGTCCAGGCAAACTTTCTCTGCTCTGGCTTTTTCTTGCTGTTTCTGTCGATATCGGAGAAATCCGGTAGCAAGAAGGCTGATAATCTCTTCCTGCCGCTCCTCGTCGGTCATCTGATCGGGCGTTATCGGAATGATGATGGTCATGTTCTGTTTCCTGCTTTAGAGAATGGTTCGAACACTCTATCTAGTAACCAGGAAAGCATGTTTTTGAGAGAATATTAAGCGGAAACAACGAAGTAGTGATCTTAAGGGAAAACAAAGGATAGATAAGGATGCATAAGGAGACTTTCTATTTTCTTACGTATCGGCTACACTTTTTATTTTTCTCCAGTGAACGAATAATTTTATTGAAATTAGCTTAATAAACTGATACAGTTTTCTTTGCTAACGGAAACAACGGAGTGAACCATGGATCAACCAAGCATTCAATCCATAGAGAAAGCCGCTTTAACAGCCACGCAACGCCGTGTGCTCAATATTGTGCGCCAGTACTTTGAAGAACATGATATAGCTCCTACCAATCAGGAGATCGCTGATGCGCTTGGCACCAAGGTTTCAACAGCTCACACTCATGTTCAGCGACTGATTCAGAAGGGCTTTCTTCGCAAAACAGAACATAAATCCCGTGCTCTGGCACTGGTAGACTTTACCGAACAGATCTTACAACAACACGCCCAAGCCACAGAAGAAAAAGCTGTTGAACCTCAAAAGAAGCAGCCAAAGAAACCTGTATCTCAAAAGAGGAAGCCAAAGAAGCCTGTAGAAGAGCCTCCTCATAGAGATCATCCTTTTTTTGAGGTATCTGAAATCAAAGCAATTCCAATTATCGGCTCTGTTGCCGCTGGAATTCCTATCCTGGCTGTTGAAAATATTGTGGGAGAGATCCTGATTGAGGCTAATGTTGCACGGGGATCATGTTTCGCTCTGGAAGTCACCGGTGACAGCATGATTGAAGCAAACATCAATGATAAAGACTACATTATCGTTCGTCGGCAAGCTGTAGCTGAAAACGGAGATGTTGTTGTGGCTATGTTGGATGATGAGGCCACGGTAAAACAGCTGCACATTTCAGAAGAGAAAATAGAGTTAAGACCTGCTAACCCAAACTATGAACCCATCAGAGTGGGCCCAGATGATCATCTACAGATTTTAGGGAAAGTATTGGCTGTACGAAGTAAAAATGCTTCAAAAGTCAATGAATATTACTGATTCGTCTGCAAGAGCCTCAGGAACAATTCCATGAGCCTCTTGGTACTGAAGTGACCGTTGAGCACTGGAGATAAGAGTCATGGCAGTAGCAATTTTTGAAAAACTACAACAGGAAGGCGCACCAGCGCGTCCATTCTGGGAGAATGAATTGGAAATGGGGCTTTCCGATATCCTCTCTCGTTTGAACAATCAAAATGAGATGGAAGAGTGGACCAACCGGCTCACTGGACGACAGATCAACATACTCTGTGAAAGCCTTGATATTGCATGTGCAAACACCATCCGTGGCCGAAAAGAAAAGTTGCAGGGGATGCATGATGCTTTACTCCCCTTCTGGTTGGTCAGTCAGTTCGCAAAGTACAAAACAAAAATTGCTATCGTTGAGTTTGCCCAAGAGATTCTGCCCGGTGATCTGTTTGAAAGATGCCGTATCAACGAAGAGAAATTTGATACCACAGCACTGCTCTATGCGCTCTATGGCCGGAATCCAGATGATCTCCGTCTGATCTTTATGCTGCATAAAATCCAGAAAAGTGGCTTTGCGCGCATGGCATTGAAGAACCGACTGCGTGCTCCAGAAGGCATCTTTCGCCAGTTTCTTACTCCAGAAAATATCGAAGAAATTCTTCGTCGTTTCGATAAAACAAAGCAGGACCAACGGGTCAGCGAGTTTAAAGAGATCATCATGGTCGATGATCGGCCTGTGATCTTTATCCGAAGAGCAGAAAAGCCCGATTTAATTATCCACGACCAAGGTGTTTTGCATGGCTTTCGTCCAGAGTGGATTATCCTGGATTTCTCCAGTGACGCCAAGCGGGTTAATATCTCTTCAGGCTCTCCCAGTGTTCCACTGGAGATCGCCAACCGTATCGCTTCGGCGTGGTTCGACGCAGAGTGTGAATACGAAAACGAGAACCAAATCAGCTATGCTGGTCAGCTGATCCATCTGCTAAAATTACTTAAAGAAGACCGTGCAAACCAATTGACTCTGGTCAGTTTTGCCACCAAGAACTCTCCTCTACAAGGCGGTGGCATGCTTGAACTGTCAAATATTGGTTGCATTAGTGAGAGCCTTCAGCATCTGGAGGAGATTACCGACAGCCTGACTTCAGATCCTACAGACATCAAAAGCATCAAAGTTCGCTATCGCCAAAAACGGGTAAGCCTAATTTTTGAGTTAAAAAACAATGCTGACGAATATGTGGTGCGTTACTCTGACAGCCGACTTAACGTCCGTGAACGCCGCTCCTTTGAAGAACTGATGAGAAAAGATTATGGCATCCCCGTCCTCTCCACGGAAAAGCGCTTCAAACAGACAGCAAGAACACATTGAGCAGCTTTTGCAGGACGGTGTTATCCTACCATCGCCCAACAAGAGTTTGCTGAAAGCAGCTGAGAAGCTGGAGAAACTTGGCCTGATTTCTCCTGAACAGACTGAATATGTTCTCTGTTCCAATCCACAAGATGCTGACTTTCCTCCTCCCAATCGAGAGTGCCTGGGAAAGATTGATATCTCTGATGATCTGGATGAAGACGATTGTTTCTGTTCAGATTGTGGACGCGCTGTTTTTCCATTGTCTGATGAAAAACAGCGTTTCTCTGAATTAAGAGTCAGAATCAATCGTTCTGGTGTCTTGACCTACGTAGAATCCGCCCTACAGGGAACTGGCGCAGAAGTACAGATGGTACAGGAGGGAGTCTTCCGAGTTGCTAACTCACCTTTTGGTACATGGCTCTGTCTGGTGGATTTCTGCAAAGATGATCAATATCTCACCCGGGAACGTGCGGTACAAATGCCCATTGGATATCTTGCCATCAATGCCAAAGATCTGGAGCGCCGGTTTCTCTGTGAAGAGTGGCTCAAGATTCACTCTTTGGCTGAAGTGATATCAGGGGCAGTGAATATTTCAGACTGGATGACTGAAATCAGCACGCCGATGCCACCACCGATGGTTATGAATACGGCAACACCAATCTACTCTCGTAATGTTCTGCCCATCACAGCGCAACCACCATCAACCAATACACCTGAACGACGATTTGTTGTTGAGTGTGGGAGCAATGTTGTACGTATTGAAAACGAACAAGTAATGGCCCCGCAGTCCGGTATGCGCTATCAGATCTTTATGGTGCTCTGGGAGCGGTTTCTAGAAGATATGAAAGAAACCGTGGTTTCCGATGCATTTCGCCCTTTCTCTATCTATGATCTGATGGATGAGGTGGGCAAGCGACAGGATAAATATCTGGAAGATGAAACCTCATTTCGTCGCAATATCAACCGCCTGCAAACAGATCTTGAAAAAACAATCAAAAAACGTCTTGGCCTTCCCATTGACCGAACAGACATTATTGAAACTTGTTCGGCCCACGGTGGAAACAGAGAGCACGGTTACCGCTTGAATCCACGGACGGTAATCGCCCGGCCATTTCAGCTGAACTGATCATACACATTTATAGATCATCTTCACTTTTAGAAGCGCCTCTGCAATCCAGCGGGGGCGCTTTTTTTTGTTTTTAACCCAACTCTTTTCTTCCAGACATGTCGCCCAACCAACAAGACATGTCTCTTTCCTTCCAGACATGTCGCCCAACCAACAAGACATGTCTCTTTCCTTCCAGACATGTCGCCCAACTCACAAGACATGTCTCTTTTTTTCCAGACATGTCGCCCAATCCACAAGACATGTCTCTTTTCTTCCAGACATGTCGCCCAACCAACAAGACATGTCTCTTTTCTTCCAGACATGTCGCCCAACCAACAAGACATGTCTGCTCGCCACATATCCACCTCAAATAGCCACAAAGACATAAAATACAGAAAATTCAATAATATGTGCGAATCATTCTGTTGTTAATCCAAGACTGATTACAGCATCACCATTAACAAGACAAGTCGCTCTCTATACAAGACATGTCTCCTGACCAACAAGACATGTCTCTTTTCAAACCAGACATGTCTGCTCATCAGATCAGATGCCCTGCCTGAATGAAAAAAGCAGTCTCAGAATAAAATGAATAGATATCAATAATATAGGTTGCAAAATGCCTTTTTCATCATAATCAGAATAGCACCTTCTGTTTTGGTAGCAACATAACCTCTTTTTTGGAGACATGTCTTATAAATTTTTAACATGTCTCTTTTAAAATTCTACACAACTCATAACATATTGAAAATAAAGAGAACTTTTTTTGGCGATTTTGGAGACATGTCGCATCAAATTTTAACATGTCCTCTAAATCAATCCTGAGATTCGAGATAATAGTTCTCAACAGACAGCAATAAAGCAACGGCAACAGCAAAGAGGACTGCAATCAGATGAAGCATCTTAATGCCTATCAACTTTCCCAACGGTGGAATGTCACCCAAAAGACATTGGCCAATTGGAGATGGAAAAAACGTGGCCCACCCTACATCAAAATCGAAGGCCGCATCCTCTATCGATTGGATGATATAGAGCAGTTTGAGATCTCCAATCAGTGTTTAACCAGTATCAGCCATAAAGGAGAACAGAAAAACAGGGATTCACAATGAACGTTGAAATGAGCAACCGTCCCCAGAGCAAAAATCAATGGATGCCTGAGTTACAACTCTGGATAGTCGTACTCAGACAGGCCATCAGAGATGTTCGGCTGCTGGCAATGAAAGCGCGCCGAGATCCAGATCTCAGAGAAAATCGCATCTACCAACATGAGGCGCTGGAGTTGATCAACTACTTTCATCAACCCGCGTACCACATCGGAGGATTTGGTTTCATCTGCACCATCCTTAACACCGAACCAGCGCTGATGAGACAAAAGATTGAGACGCCTTTTCTGCTGGAGCTAGAAGCCAGCCACAGAATGTTTAAGGCAAAACAGCTAAATCAAAAGCAAGGAGACACCCATGAATAGCCCCTCACTACACCATACAGCACAACTGACACCCGAAGAACACACCGCATTACGACAAGGATTTAATACGATGAACACCGCTCACCAACCTATCACTCTGGAACAGGTCAAAGACCTTTCTCCCGCTCAATTGAGCACACTGCCAGCCCATGATTTAGCTCGTCTGATAAAAGAGGTCACTCATGCTGAAAAGTGGGCAAAAAAAAGGAAAAATGCCTTAGAAGCAGCACTACAACACCGCTATCTGGAGTACTCCAAGAGTCAACTTCAAGCACAGAGAAAAGAGTTCGGCACGACCAAGTTTATGGACGGTAACATTGAAGTCAAAGCCACCCTCGGAAGAGCACCGTTGAAGTGGGATCAACAGATGATGACCAGCATCGTCAATCGGTTGCAGAAGAAAGGACAGAATCTGGCTAAGGCCGTCAAGGTCACCTACGACATGTCTGCAACCCAGTTTGACAAATTAGCCAGCCACGATAAGGCGATCTTTGAACCCGCATGCACCGTCAAACCCAAAAAGCCCTCTTTTACTCTTACCATTAAGGAGCACGGATAATGACAGGCCTTCCCATCATCTCTGCGGATCAGCGTCTGGCTGAACAGCGCGGTATCAAAGGCTGCATTTTAGGCCGAAGCGGTATCGGAAAAACCACATTGCTCTGGACTGTTTCCCCTGAGACCACGCTCTTCATGGATCTTGAAGCCGGTGATCTGGCTGTCGAAGGCTGGCAAGGCGATACACTCCGGCCCCGTACCTGGGAAGAGTGCCGCAACTTTGCTGTATTCATCGGTGGGCCCAACCCAGCGCTGCGTGATGATCAATGTTACAGCCAAGCCCACTTTAATGCGGTCTGCCAGAAGTTCGGAGATCCCAACACACTCAATCGATACGACACCATCTTTATTGACTCCATCACTGTAGCCGCACGTCTCTCTTTGCAGTGGTGTAAAGGTCAACCTCAGGCTTTCAGTGATCGTACTGGGAAACCGGATCTTCGCGGTGCATATGGCCTACACGCTCAGGAATTATTAGGGTGGATTACACACCTTCAACACACGAGAAATCGTAACGTCTGGTTTGTAGGAATCCTCGACGAGAAGGTGGATGAATACAACAAAAAGAACTTCTCTCCACAGATCGATGGATCAAAAACCGCACTGGAACTTCCTGGCATTGTCGATCAGTTGATCACCATGGCAGAGCTCACCACTGAAGAAGGACAACCCTATCGTGCTTTTGTCTGCCACACACTCAATCCGTGGCAGTTTCCAGCTAAAGACCGTAGTGGTCGCCTGGAGATGGTGGAGCCCGCCAACCTTGGGCAACTGATGGAAAAGATTAAACGTCCGAGGCAGCGCTCTCTGGAACGGCTTGAGTTTGGCCGCCCAGCCGCACCAGAAGCAGCTACCCCCAACAATACGACAACGGAGTAAATACTATGACTGGATCTTTCATGGATTTCAATGATGCAGACCCCCAATTTGATGTCATTCCCAAAGGAACACTGGCCAAGGTGCGGATGAAAATCCGCCCCGGAGGTTTTGATGATCCTACACAGGGCTGGGTTGGAGGCTATGCCACCCATAGCGAAAGCACGGGTTCCGTTTATCTCGATTGTGAATATGTGGTCACCGAGGGGCCGTTTGCCCGCCGTAAAATCTGGTCACTGATTGGTCTGTACAGTCCGAAGGGCCCCAACTGGGGCAACATGGGCCGCTCATTTATTCGTTCAGTGCTCAATTCTGCCAATGGACTATCGGATAAAGATACCTCAGCCAGAGCATTAGAAGCACGGCGTATCCAAGGTTTTGCTGATCTCGATGGTCTGGAGTTTGTTGCCAAGATTGATGTGGAAGATGGTCACAACGGAGATAAGAACGTTATCAAACAGGCGATTACTGCACAGCATAAGGATTATCAAAAGATCATGGGGGGAACCATGGCCACAGCAAACACGGCGCAGATGCCGCCACAAAACACCATGGCAGCGCCTACGTTTCAGCCACCACAGCAACAACAAAGCTGGCAATCAGCTCCACCACCAGCGGCTGCACCTCATCAACAATCAACACCACAGTTTGTTCCGCCGCAACCTCAACCGGTTCAATCACCACAACAGCAAACAGCGCAACCTATGCAACAACAGGAGTCACTACCTCAACAGGAATCACCATCTCAACCGCCCAATTCAGCCTTACCCGGATGGGCTCAGTAAGGGGATGAATCATGATTCTTCGCCCAAGGCAGAAAAAGTTTGTAAACCGCAGCGTGGAGGCGCTGCGGAAACATAAAAATACTCTTGCGGTGGCTGTTACAGGATTCGGAAAAACCTGGAGTTTTTCTAATGTTATCAGAGAGCTGTTGGACGGAAATGATTCTAAGGCTTGCGTACTGGCTCACCGCGATGAATTGACCAGACAGAATTCCAGTAAATTTGCGCATCTCAATCCAGAGATTTCAACTTCAATCTTTGATGCAAAGCAGAAGTCTTGGGAAGGCCGTACCACCTTCGCCATGGTTCAAACGCTCTGCCGAGAAGCCAACTTAAAGAGCATGCCCACACTGGACCTGCTGGTCATTGATGAAGCGCATCATGCAGTGGCCGACAGCTATCTTCGGATTATTGATCACATCAGAAAGCTGAATGATCAGAGCATGATCTACGGCGTTACAGCTACTCCTGGCCGTGGGGACAAAAAAGGGCTGCGACCTGTTTTTTAAAATGTGGCCGATCAGGTCACGCTCACTGAAACCATCCAGGCTGGTCATCTGGTGCCACCACGCACCTTTGTTCTGGATGTGGGAGTACGCGAGCAACTGAAAAATGTTAAACGCCACGCCAGTGATTTCGATATGAGTGAAGTCGCTGAGATCATGGATAAATCCCCTGTCAATGAGGCGGTGGTCAACCATTGGAAGGAGAAAGCTGGAGACCGAAAAACAATCATCTTCTGCTCCACTGTGGAGCATGCCAGAAACGTTAGAGATACCTTCCTGGCGCACGACATCAAAGCCACCATGATTCATGGCGAAATGAGCAAAGATGAGCGTAAAAAAGAGCTGGTCTCATTTGAAGAGGGAGACACGCAGGTTATTACAAATATTGCGATTTTGACGGAGGGCTACGACTTCACACCAACCAGTTGCATCGTGCTTCTTCGGCCATCTTCGTACAAATCCACCATGATCCAGATGGTGGGGCGTGGACTCAGAACGGTCGATCCCAATGAGTTTCCTGGCGTCGTTAAAACCGACTGTATCGTTCTTGATTTCGGTATCTCTTCTCTGATGCATGGCACCCTGGAACAGGATGTCAATTTGGACGGTGAAAAGTCAGGAGAAGCACCCACCAAGTTCTGTCCTGAATGTGTCGCTGAAGTGCCATCAGCGGTAATGGAGTGCCCCATCTGTGGCTATATCTGGGAGCCAAAGGAACGGGACGGTGAAGACCGGGAAGAGATCACTGATTTCATTATGTCTGAGGTTGATCTGCTGAAGCGGTCTAGCTTCCGCTGGTGTGACCTCTTTGGCGATGACGCCGCCATGGTAGCCAACGGCTTTAACGCCTGGGGCGGTGTCTTCTTTCTCAACGGACGTTGGCATGCGGTAGGAGGAGCCAGACGACAAAGAGCCAGACTGCTCTCTATCGGTGAGCGAACCATCACTCTGGCCGCTGCGGACGACTGGCTCAATGAAAACGAAACCGATGAAAGCGCGCACAAAACCAGTCGCTGGCTCAACCAACCACCAACGGAGAAACAACTGCAATACCTGCCACCAGAGTGCAGGAATGATTTTAATCTGACGCGCTATCAGGCGTCAGCTCTCTTAACCTTCAAGTTCAATAAGGAGCGCATCAAAAGTCTGGTCTTCGGAGCGGCAGCATGAGCATTGCCCATGTCTGGACTCAGCAGAGAACACACTGGCATCAACCCCAGCTTGGCTTCTTTACACTTCCGGTGGGCACCAAAGGTCAGAGGATCACCTTAAAACAGGTTCCGCACCGTGAACGTAAAAGCTTTAGAAATATTCTGCGCAAACACAAGGGGCACATTCTGGTGTTTATCGCAGGACAGATCAGAGCCGTATCAACTTCAATCTTAATGGGAAAACAGACCATGGTTGATCCAACCAATCTTGAACAGGACGCGATGAACGCAGCCATAAAGCCCCTGGGAGAATACGTTGCCAGCATTGGTATGAATCGGCCTCTGGCGGACTACTCCAAGGAGGAAATATCAACCCTCATTGAAGTCGTGGTGACTTCTTTTCAAGACCACATTGCTGACTTTGGCAGTGGCAGCGTTTCTTCTTAAACAACTCTTTATCGGAGAAAGATTATGACACAGCAGCTTACAACACAAATGGTCACTATTGGCGATGCGTCTCTGCCAA
This sequence comes from Magnetococcales bacterium HHB-1, assembly GCA_052043475.1. GTDB lineage: Bacteria > Pseudomonadota > Magnetococcia > Magnetococcales > JBQGBW01 > JBQGBW01. The sequence continues at coordinate 13,221 of JBQGBW010000061.1, read as the reverse complement.
TCATTGAATATCGCGGAAAACGCGGTGTGACGTTTTCAATGATTGATCAGGTTCACCAGAGACCAGAAGGAACGGCTAAAAGAAACTTCCGCACGAACAAAAAACGCTTTGTTGAAGGAGACGACTTCCAACATGTTGATATTGCTCAAAAGGACGAAATTCGTCCATTAGGAATTGATATCCCATCACGCGGTTTGATCCTTCTTTTTGAGTCGGGCTACCTCATGTTGGTGAAATCATTCACAGATGATCTTGCGTGGCAGGTCCAACGAGAGCTTGTCAACCGCTACTTTCAGCATCATCCCAAATCTAAAGCCCATCAAATTCTGCAAATGGCGCAACTAATGGTGGAACAGGAAGAGCGCATGCTGCAATTGCAGATTAACCAGCTCGATCAGAAAAAACAGATTGAGGAGATCATGCAGCGTCAGAACAACATGAACGGCAACACCGGCTACATGACTGCGCTCGCTTTCTGTCGCAAAAAGAAAATCCAGGCACCTTTGCTGTTCGCCCAAAAGCTCGGCCAGAAAGCCGCAACCATGTGTCGTAGTTTAAACATCCGTACCGGCAGTGTTCCAGACGAACGTTGGGGCACAGTGAACAGCTACCCCATCGAAGTACTACAAGAGTGTTGTGCAGCTATTGGTGAGTAAAAACGATGTTGGATTTTAATCATCAAACCTCTTTCAGAGATCATCTCAATGAGCGCATTGATGAGGCTCTGGAAGCCAAGAACAGAATGGAGAAAAAACGCAATTATCTGGGGGCTTCACGGCTTGGTGTCTCCTGCCAACGGGCACTGCAATACGAGTACACCCACACGCCCAAAGATGAAGGACGTGACTTCTCTGGCCGAACACTGCGTATCTTTGCAGCCGGTCATCTGTTTGAAGAACTGGCGATCCAATGGCTCCGTGCCGCTGGATTTGATCTCTACACCACCCGGGGCAATCGCCCCGGAGGGCAACAATTCGGATTCTCAACCGCTGGAGGCCGGATCAAAGGACACGTAGATGGCATCTTTGCTGGCGGTCCTGAAGAGCTGGCCATGGAATACCCCGCACTTTGGGAGTGTAAGTCGCTTAACAACCGCTCCTGGAAGGACACCGTAAAGAAAGGAGTAACCATCTCAAAGCCTGTTTATGCCGCTCAGATTGCGATCTATCAGGCTTACATGGAACCTCAGATTCCAGGGATTTCAACAAACCCGGCGCTATTCACGGCCATTAACAAGGATAGTGCTGAGATCTATCACGAACTGGTGCCATTCAATGGCGCACTCGCTCAGAAGATGAGCGACAAAGGAGTCAATATCCTCAAAGCCACCGAAGCAGGAGAACAGCTTCCACGGCATACCCAAACGCCCACACACTTTGAGTGCAAATTTTGTGACTGGCAAGACCAGTGTTGGAGGAAAGAACTATGAATAACTGGTTAGATTTCAATGACGCAGCAACTCAACAAAGAGATCCAATCAACCCTGAGGCCCGCAAGGCTGACCTCAAACAGCGCTTAATCGATAACCTGCCCAGCGTTCTACAATATCTATTGCCTGCGGGTAAGTTCCAAAACAATAAGTTCTACATCGGTGATGTCCATGGCACACCGGGAACCAGTACTGAGATTGAAACCAGTGATGGCAATGCAGGAGTATGGTTCGACCACGCCACGGGTGAAGGTGGTGACATTCTCTCGCTCTGGGGTAAAGTACACCGCCTTGATTCGGTGAGTGATTTCTCAAAGATCCTGGATGAGGTAGACCGTTGGTTTGGAAGCTTTCATCCGCAACCTGCCTACTCAACGCCCAAAGCACCACCAACCGATGAACTGGGGCCCATCACTGGCAAATGGGACTACTTTGATGCCAACGGAAACCTTATCGCCTGTGTCTACCGCTATGATTCACCTGGAGGTAAACAATTTCGGCCATGGGACGTAAAAGCCCGAAAAATGCGTACACCCAATCCACGTCCGCTTTACAACCAACCCGGCATTAAAAATAGCCATGACATTGTTTTAGTTGAAGGAGAAAAAGCCGCACAAGCCTTGATTAACCAAAGTATCACAGCCACCACAGCAATGAACGGAGCCAAAGCACCCGTAGATAAAACCGACTGGTCTCCGCTCAAGGGTAAGCGTGTTTTGATCTGGCCAGATAACGATCAACCCGGTCAGGAATACGCGCTGAGGGCCGCACAGGCGCTGCAAGAAGCTGGTGTTACATCAGTCGCTATTATGGGCATACCCGCCGATAAATCGGAAAAATGGGACGCAGCGGATGCGGTTAATGAAGGGATGGATATTTTAACGTTTCTCTCCACCGCCAATAGCGAAGTGCTCTCCGAAAGCAGAGGCGTACAACTATTGGACTGGACAGCCAATCAATACGCTGGAGAAGCACCTGAACAGAAGTTTCTGGTCGATGAAGTCTTTCCCATGGGTGTGGCTTCAATCCTGGCAGCCATGGGAGACACTGGTAAAGGAATGCTGACCCTGGATCTGGCGTTTCATGTGGCTACAGGCTCACCACCAGAAATCAACGTTTGTCCACAGCCCATCGCATTTGGTCGGGAAATTAAAGAGTTTGGTACAGCGGTCGTGTTCACCGCAGAAGATGATCAACATGAGGTTCATCGTCGCTTTCAGAGATTAGATCCAGCGGGTTATCGACTCCGGGAACCAGAACGCTTAATCGTTGTACCACTACCCAATGCAGGCGGCCCAATTCCCCTGGTAGCCAGCGGGAAGAATGGCCCAGAAGCCACCGAACAGTTTCTGAGAATTCAGGAGCAGTTATTGGCTTTAGATGATCTCAAATTGATCGTTTTTGATCCACTTTCATCCTTTATCCATGCCGATATTACAGCCGATCCGGCAGCAGGAAGTTTTGCCACAGGACTCTTTGCCAGCTTGGCCACAGGAACCGGTGCAGCGGTGATTATTGCCCACCATATGCGAAAACCGCAGGGGAACAAACCGATCTCATCGGCAGAGCAAGCAAGAGATGCTATTCGAGGATCCAGTGCTCTGGTTGATGGTGTACGAATGGCCTATTCACTCTGGCCAGCAAAGTCTGACAAACAGGAGGAAGTATTCAAACTGCTCAAACAGAATTTTGTACGCAATGCCGTATTTCAAGGCGCTGTCGTCAAATCAAATGGCCCAGCAGACCGTAAAGTACGCACCTATATGCGCTCTCCAACGGGACTGTTAGAAGACATTACGGAGGATCTGCAGAGAGCAAAATTATCCACAGATGATCTGAATGAGCTCCTGATAAAGACCATAGGAAGAGCAGCAAAAAACGGACGACCTTTCACCCATACAGGAGGTTCTGGCGTATTCAAACAGCGCAATCGCTTACCCAAAGCTTTTCATACAGTCAGCCGCCATCGGTTAGAGAAAATGGTCCAGGAACTGATGAACCAACGCCCTGCAAAGATCGTAAAAGGCATGGCATCAGGCTCTCATGAACCGAAGTGGCTGGACATCCCAGATGGGCCATTTGCACAAGGAGATGGAGAGTTCATTCATGGTGCAGATGAGGTCAAAGAATAGACAAAAACGCCGGAAACGTGGTGCGATAACCACTTGAAATATCTTTGGAAATGAAATGGAAACGTACTGCCATTAAAAAGTGCGTAACAGACTGATTAAGAAAGAAAAGTGGCTCAACTATCTTTTCCGATTTCCAGCGTTTCTTGGAAACCGGAAACACAAAAACAGCAGGTAACCAATTGATATACCACAACTCTTTCAATTCTCGTTTCCATTTTGATTTCCAGAAAAATACCATATAAATCAACATGATATGCGTTTCCAAATTCCCTATATTCTATATATATAGATGTATATAAATACATCTATATATGGAAAGAGGATAGATTACAGCTCCCGGAAATGGAGGTCTAGAATGCATCATTTTTTCTCTCTGCTGACAGGGTATATCCCCCCATTTATCTGGTTCCGGGATGTCCCCCCATTCACTCCAATTCAAAACCGGATGGCGGCATCGGTCTTGGCGGGCCCCGCCACCATCCAGTTACCACAGACCTCGCTAGGAGGAATCACTATGGCACCCACAACTTTGCCTCAACAGGCTCCAAAACAAAACCTTTCATGCTCTCTGCCGATGCCACACTGTGTGGATGGCTCCGTTCAAACCGTACTCTGCCTCGACCTGGGCACACAAACCGGATGGGCCCTACGCCAGGCGGATGGACTGATCACCAGTGGCACCGAATCATTCCACAACAACCGGTGGTCAGGTGGCGGCATGCGCTTCCTGAAGTTCAAACGGTGGCTCACCGAAATCAAGAACACCGCTAACGGGCTAGATTCAATCTACTTCGAGGAGGTGAGACGGCATGTCGGTGTAGACGCTTCCCACGCTTACGGCGGTTGGTTGGCCATCCTTTCGGCATGGTGTGAACACCACCAAATCCCATATGAAGGCGTCCCAGTGGGCACGATAAAGAAGAGCATAACCGGCAAAGGAAACGCGAATAAACAAGCAGTTATCGCAGCAGTAAAGCAGCTTGGCTATACCCCTGCCGATGACAACGAAGCGGATGCTCTGGCCTTGTTACACCACATTCTGAAGCAGCAGGAGGTAATGCAATGACTGGAGCACCACGCGGATATCCAAAAACCTCTTCACTGGGAAGAATGCAAGGCCCTTCCATAAGTGCAGACAGAACAAAACGCTACGGCTGGGGCAAACACGGCATCCTGGTCGTTGACCAGAATGACTCCCGCCTAACCAACCACGAACGTCAGATCATCAACCGGCTTGGAAACAAACTCTACGGCCCACGATTTCAGGAGGCATAAAAATGGAATTGATCTCACCAGAACAGTTTTCTGAATGGCTGGAACGTTGGGGAAAGTGGTGTTTACGAGACCATAACTCTCTGGGATGGGCTAAGAAAAGCATGACTGGAATGATTTGTGAAACAATGGGAGACCGTGTAGATGGCGGGAAACATGCGGGCATAACCATTGAGGAAGACCCCATTGCGGAGCGTATTGAAAGCTTGGTGTCGGCGCTCCAGAAGATCTTCCAAGCTGATGCTGAAGCACTTCAGCTCAAACATGTGTTCAAACTTTCAAACCGAAAAGCAGCCCAGAAGATGAAAATCTCAGAAAGTGCTTTTCGCTATCTTGTTGGAAGAGCTGAACATTGGCTTCATGGCGCAATGGTTTTTGAAAAAAAATTGCCTAAAATGAAAAAAAATGCAATCTCAGACTTGAAAAATGCGTAACGGTATTTTATACTAATTATACAAGCTGAGAAATTGCGATTAAAGACCCCGTTCAAGAATCCTTGAGCGGGTTTTTTTATGCCCGATTTTTGGAACCAATGCCATGCTTCATACTCCCAAACCTCCCGTTGACAGAACCCATCCGCAATATCTGTTCTGGAGCTGGTGCCGTGTTAACGGTTATAAAGATGTCGCCAAGTCACTGATCAACAGAGACCATGTGTCATGCCCTGTCCGGGTCAGCAAAGCGCGACGTAAATACGCGAAATATAAACTGAATCGCCTCAATCCTCCGATGTAGAGATCAGCTCTACATATTCACTTATTTTCCCAACAGCCCGCCTGGAAAGCACCCCAGAGCGGGTTTTCTTTTGCCTGGAGAGAAGATGTTCGACGCAACCCAACACGGTGAACAGGTGGCCACCGAGATCAACCTGGAGCGGATGAAAGATCAACTTATTCAACACGAAGGATTACGGCTCAAGCCCTACCGTTGCACAGCTGGAAAGATGACTATCGGTGTGGGCCGCAACCTGGATGATAACGGTATCAGTAAGGCTGAAGCGCTGCATCTTCTGGGTAACGATATCAACCGCGTTATCCGTGAGCTCAACAGCTCCTTCCCCTGGTTTGAGACGTTGGATGAACCACGAAGGCGTGTGCTAATAGACATGGCCTTCAACCTCGGCATTACTACGCTGCGCTGCTTCAAACGCATGCTACGGGCTGTTGAAGCTGGGAACTATCCCCTGGCTGCCAAAGAGATGTTGGACTCTCGCTGGGCCAGACAGGTTGGCCAACGCGCCACCAAACTTTCACGCATGATGTCCACAGGAGAACTGCAATGAAAAAGATCGTGATTCCAACGCTTTTGCGTCGAGTGAAAGAACCTTCGTCCTGGGGAGGCGTGGCTGTATTACTGATTGCCTTTGGTCTCTCCCAGCAAGAAGCCAACGCTGTTATGGAACTCCTCACCGCTGCTGCGGCTGTCGCTTCCATCTTTATGACAGAAAATAACGGGTCAAACGGTCGCATGTAATACATGTATGCGTCATTAAAAACACATATCATCTAGTTTGACACGTGTAACACAAAAGAACACATATGTTTCATAATAACACGTATGAAACATATAAGACACACATAAGCTGCTAAACATACAAGAACAAAAACAAATGGAAAAACAACAGTATGAAAGCATTAAGTGTCTCAAATATGTTTTATAAAAATAATTTATTGGTTCCTTCTTGCGACACAAGTGTGCCGCGCGCTTGACCGCGATAATTCGCCAGTGTCTTGACGATTTTTTGCGTTCGAGGGACGAAAAGAGACAGCGCTTTGTCAGATCAACACCCTGAGTTCGCATGGAAATTTCAAAGATCTGGGTTCGAGAAGAGATCATCTGGGGTTCGAAATATGATCGCAAAAACCAACAGTGAGCTGGCCAGAATTATTGGTGTCAGCGAAACCGCCGTGCGCAAGGCTGAAAAGAGCGGACGCATCAAGCGCGAGCCCGATGGTGGCTGGGATGTGGAAAAGGTACGCCGCCAGTGGAAGGCCAACACCGATCAGAGTAAACAGCGCGGTAAAACTTCTGAAAAGCTGGAGCCCGTTCCCCAGAGAGCTGTGCAAACAGTTAACACCGCGCTGAAAGAAGATGGCAATGCACTCCGGCTACACGGCGGTTCCACACTGGTTGAAGCCAAAACAGCCCATGAAATTCTCAAAGCCCAAAGCGCTGCCATCGATCTGCAAACAAAGAAAAAGTTGCTCGTTGATCTGAAAGGCGCGGAAGCTGATTGCTACAGGATAACCCGGCTTCTACGTGATTCCTGGCTCAACTGGCCAGCCCGTGTATCGGCCAGCATGGCGGCAGAACTGGGTGTGGATCAACACCAGATGCATGTCGCCTTGGAACGTGCGGTTCATGAGCACATCACTGAAGTGGCAAAAACTAAAATCGAGATACGCACATGACGACACCCAATTTACAGATGGAAAGCTGGCCCATAGAAAAGCTGATTCCCTACGCCCGCAACCCGCGCAAAAATGACGATGTGGTCGATCAAATGGTTGCAGCTATTCAGGAATTTGGTTTTCGCATTCCTGTGGTGGCCAAAAGTGACGGCACCGTAGTGGATGGTCACCTTCGACTGAAAGCAGCCAAACGACTGAACATGAAGGACGTACCCGTTGTTCTGGCTGACGATCTCACCGAAACCCAGATCAAAGCTTTTCGGTTGTTGGCCAACCAATCAGCAAATTGGGCCGAATGGGACAGCGACCTTCTGCAACTGGAAATTACAGACCTCCAGAATGCTGACTTTGATCTGGATCTCATTGGTTTCTCTGCTGAAGAACTGGATGGCCTCCTGGAACCAATGAACAGCGATGCGGATCACAGCGATTCCGTAGTAGAAGAAGGAGAAATTCCCGAACCACCGCCCACGCCGGTGAGCCAACCCGGAGATTTATGGATTTTGGGGGAACATCGCCTGCTTTGTGGAGATAGCGGAAATCCAGAGCATGTGCAGCGCCTGATGAAAGGCGAACGCGCCACGCTCTTTGCCACAGACCCACCTTATCTCGTGGATTATACGGGAAATAATCATCCAGAAAAGTGGAATGAGCCCAAGCCTAAAGCGGACACCAAGAACAAAGATTGGTCAGATACCTACGGCGTCACCTGGGATGACGCCAGCCAGGGTGCGGAGCTGTATGAAAACTTTATCAAAGCGGCCATTGACCATGCTCTGGAGCCTAATTGTGCATGGTATTGCTGGCACGCTTCCAAACGTCAGGCAATGCTTGAAGCCGTATGGGAAAAGTATGGTGCCTTTGTCCATCAGCAGATTATCTGGGCCAAAGACCGCCCCGTACTAACCCGCTCTCACTACATGTGGCAACACGAACCATGCTTTTTCGGTTGGATGCGCGGTAAACGCCCACCACGGGTGGCAGACGACTATCCCAGCACCATCTGGGAAATGGCTTCTCTGGAAGGTGATGATCGACCAGAACATCCCACACCCAAGCCGCTGGAGTGCTTCGGAATCCCCATGCGCCAGCATGTTGAGTCTGGTGGTCTCTGTTATGAACCGTTCAGTGGTTCTGGTAGCCAGATTATGGCCGGAGAGCAGAACGGACGGCGAGTCTACGCCATTGAAATCAGCCCCAACTATGTGGATGTGGCCGTACAACGATACATCCAGGCAACGGATAAGATCGTCTACCTGGATGGCGAAAACAGCAAAAGCTATGAAGACGTTGCAGCCGAACGCGGTGTGGCGCTGGCTGCGTAGATGTAAATCATCCTGTGGGCACAATGCCCCACTCACGGGGCTGGAACTCACCACAAGCTTGATCATCTCCTCTGATCTTTGGACGAACAGAGACAGGCTTTTTCCGCGCTCTGGATAACACCATGGGCGGATAGCGGTGGCAAAGCTGGGCTCCCCGTTTGTTCGGGGAGCTGGCGAATCGACAATCGGTGCAGGTGGTAGCGTTGTTCATGCGTTGGCTCCTTCGTCAATGCGATAAACCCGCTGGCCTTTTTCATTTTTCTCAGAAATTACTTTCCATCCCAGCCGCTTCTGAATCGTCCCGCTGATCGCTCCGCGTACTGAGTGGCGTTGCCAAAGAGTGGCTGCCATGATCTGTTCCAGGGTTACGCCTTGGGGCCGACGCATCAGCTTGATCAACCAAGCGGCTTTGCTTCCAGCGCGGGGCTGTTTTGGCGTTGGTTTGTATTCGAGCATGGGCAGTATTGCTTCGCTGCCGATAGCTATTTTTCCCAGTGGTGTGATCTCAACCCGTTCATTGGAAATCTGTGCAACCAAGCCCTTTTTGGCCATGGCTTTGATCACCCTCTGCTCTGCGTTTCCTGGCAGTTTTTTGGGCATGGGAAAAATAGAACCGTCGATGCGGTTAGCGGCTGCAATGAGGGCTGTTTTCTGGGCTTTACTCAGTTTCATGATTGTCTCCATTGGTTTGTTTTTGGTGACACCATGTACGCTCTTATCGCTTCATAAATCAAGCTTATTATTCTGTTTTTGCTCTCTTTTTTCGATCTCCAGGAAACCATGAATAATCGCACCAAAGATTATGAAAACCGGCACAGGATTTTCAAGGCACTCCGCGCTGGTTTGATGCCCGATCCCATGCTCACGGTTTCCGAATGGGCTGATCAATACCGTGTGCTTTCCCAGAAGGCTTCTTCTGAACCTGGACGTTGGCGTACCAAGAGAACGCCTTATCTGAAAGAGATCATGGATTGCCTGTCCCCATCGTCTCCTGTACAGCGGGTTGCTTTTCAGGCCGGAGCTCAGGTTGGCAAAACCGAAGCGGGCAACAACATGATCGGCTTTATCGTCCACCATGCTCCAGGTCCCATGCTGGCGGTTACCCCAACGGTGGAGATGGCCAAGAGAAATTCTAAACAGCGTATCGACCCTCTCATTGAAGAGAGTGAAGTTCTCCGAAAACGGGTCAAAGAACGTCGTAGCCGCGACAGTGGTAATACTGTGCTCTCGAAAGAGTTTCCTGGCGGCGTTTTGGTCCTCACTGGAGCCAACAGCGCGGTGGGTTTGCGTTCCATGCCTGCCCGCTATCTTTTTCTTGATGAGGTCGATGGGTATCCGGGTGACGTGGAAGGTGAAGGAGATCCAATTCTCCTGGCCGAACGTCGCTCGGCAACCTTTCAGCGCCGTAAGATTTTTATGGTCTCAACCCCCAACAAAAAGGGCTTTTCACGCATTGAGCGGGAGTACTTAAACAGCGATCAGCGCAAATATTTTGTGCCATGCCCTGAATGTGGTGAGTACCAGACTCTGGAGTTTTCCAAGCTCCACTGGTCAGAAGACGATCCTTCCGATGTTCATATGATTTGTGAGCATTGTGCTGCTGCAATCGAAGAGCACCATAAAACTTGGATGCTGGAGCAAGGTAAATGGCGGTCAACCACTGATGGCCATTACCTGACAGCAGGTTTTCACCTGAACAGCCTTTACTCTCCTGTGGGCTGGTTCTCCTGGCAGAACGCTGTGGAAACCTATGAACAGGCAAAAAAGAATCCTGACCTCATGAAAGGTTTTGTCAACACGGTGTTGGGCGAAGCCTATGAAGAAGAACATGAAGCACCAGATTGGCATCGACTCTATGAACGGCGGGAAAAATATCGCATAGGCACTATTCCCGAAGGAGGTCTGTTCCTCACCGCTGGTGTTGATATCCAGAAAGATCGTATTGAGTTGGAGGTCGTTGCCTGGGGCCGGAATAAAGAGAGCTGGTCAGTGGATTACCATGTACTTGATGGTGATACCGCTCGACCGGAGGTGTGGAGAAAGCTGGATGCTGTCTTGGCCAAGGACTGGCCTCACACTTCTGGTCAAAGGGTACCAATCAGAGTGGTATCCATTGATTCGGGTTACGCATCCACCGATGTCTATGGCTGGGTGAGAAAACACCCACAGGCCAGTTGGGGGCCAACCGGATCATCAGCCCATCGACCCCGTACTGTTGTGGCTGTTAAAGGAAGAGATCAGGATACCGCGTTGATTCTGCGTGTCTCTAAAGCGGATGCGGGTAGCAAACGTCGTGGAGTCAAAGTGTGGTCTGTCAGTAACCCCGTGACCAAGGGAGAGCTCTACCGCTGGCTCAAACTGGATAAGCCCACAGATGAAGAATTGAAACAGGATGAGAAATTTCCTCCTGGTTTTTGCCATTTCCCCCAATACGGTGAGGAGTTCTTTAAACAACTGACTTCTGAACGCCAGGTCACCAGAATCGTCAAAGGCTATCCACGCCTGATCTGGGAAAAAGAAGGAAGTCAACGCAACGAAGCTCTGGATTGTCGCTGTTATGCCAGAGCTGCGGCAGAGATTTACGGCATTAGTCGATTCAATGAACGCCGTTGGCAAGAACTTGAAAAAATATTTGAGAATCCGGCTTCAGAGGAGGTGCAAGCGGTGAGTAAGCCCCTTTCATCTGTTACACCAGTTAATCCTCGACGTGCAAGAAGGCGTAGTCGTCGAATTGTTCATTCCCCTTTCATGATGAGGTAATGCAATGGCTGATCTGGCTACATTGGAGCAGCAACTCGAAACGTTGAAAGCCCAGGCCCGCAATCCAGTGGATAGCCTCTCTTATGAAGGACGTTCGGTACGTTATCGAGGGGTGGGAGATATTCAGAAAGCTATTTCTACTTTAGAAAAGGAAATTGCCAGGGTTCGAGGAGGCAATACAACGCGTAGGATTCGTGTGATCACTTCCAAAGGGTATTGAGTCGATGAGCGCTATCAAACGGTTATGGTCACAACTCAGCCAATCATTAAAACCGAAAGCTCAACTGGAAGCGGCCAGAGCAGTGCGTCGCCTTTCAACCTGGCAGGTCGGATCAGAGAGCACCAATACCTTGATTCTGCAAGGTGGAGATCTTCTACGTAATCGTGCCCGTGATCTGGTTCGCTCCAATCCTTATGCAGCCAATGCCACAGCCAGTTTTGCCGCGCATGCTGTGGGGGCCGGTATCAAACCTTCTTTACTCTTGCAGCACGCTGAGTTGAAAGAGGAGATCCAACGCCTGTGGTTGGATTGGGTTTCCGAAGCGGATGCCGATGGTCAAACCACATTCTATGGCCTCCAAGCGATGGCAGCCCGGTCACTGTTTGAAGCGGGTGAAACCTTCATCCGGTTTCGTTCACGGCAACCAGATGACGGCTTATCAGTACCGCTACAGCTACAACTTCTGCCAGCCGAACAGCTGGCCCTAACAAAAACTGAACTCTTGTCCGGTGGCCGAAGAATTACCATGGGTATTGAGTTTGATCGTATTGGTCGGCGTCGCGCTTATCATTTTTACCGCAACCATCCAGGCGACATTCATCAACAGAAGGATAATGATTTCGTTCGGGTTCCGGCTGAGGAAGTGTTGCATGTTTTCCAGGCTAAACAGGAAGGACAAATTCGGGGGTTGTCACAACTTACCCCAGCCATCCCAAAGTTACACCTCCTGGAGCAGTATGATGACGCTGAGCTGGAACGGAAGAAAGTGGCTGCGATGTATGCTGCTTTCGTGACGCAACCCGACTTTGAAGATGCGGCTAATCAAGGAGATCAGATCGGAGACGAAGCCACTGTTCATCTGCAACCAGGAACATTGCAATATCTTCTTCCGGGTGAGGATGTCAAATTCAGTGATCCAGCTGATGTTGGCGGCTCTTATGAAGCATTTCAGTATCGTACTCTACTGGCCTGCTGTGCAGCGATGGGCATTCCTTATTCCAATGTTACGGGAGATTTAAAACGCGCTAACTATTCATCGTTACGGGAAGCAAAAATTGAATTTCGCCGCCGCATTGAAGCCATTCAACACCATGTTCTGATTTTCCAGATGTGTCGCCCGATCTGGAATCGATGGATCAATGATGTAGCCCTGTCTGGTGCATTAACCTTGCCTGGATACGCTGATAATCCAAGGCCCTATCGTCGTGTGAAATGGATTCCTCCCAGATGGGACTGGGTTGATCCACTCAAAGACCGTAAGGCGGATATCGAGGCGATTAAAATGGGGATCAAGTCACGTTCTGATGTAATTGAGAGCGAGGGCTCTGATCCTGAAGAGGTTGATCGCCGTATTCAGGTTGATCGGCAAAGAGAAGAGAAATTGGGGCTGCAATTCGAGTCCTCGCCTATGCCTATCCATCCTTCGGAGGAGAAAGTATGAATAAAAGCTGGTTCAGAATGACCGCTGAAGGCCGCGATGTTATCAAAATCGAGATCTATGATCGCATTGGTGATCACGGTGTATCGGCTCAATCATTTATTGATGCACTAAAAGAGACAGCCAAAACGGCCACATTAAACCTACATATCAATAGTCCTGGTGGCGATGTCTTCGATGGCATCGCCATTTTTAATGTCCTGAAACGATATCAGGGCAAGGTTAAAGTCTTCA
>JBQGBW010000060.1:0-25939 GCA_052043475.1 Magnetococcales bacterium HHB-1 | reverse complement strand
CGTAAGAATACAAAGCTTGAATGGGAAGACTGGGATAAAGATACAGAGGATCAAAGGAAAGAACTTCGGAAAGAAATAGTCAGATTAGGATCATCTAAATGGAAACAGTTGAGCGGCTACCATCGAAGGAATCTGGCTGAAAACGCATTCTTTCGATTTAAGACTTCTTTTGGATCTCACCTGTCTGCAAGGCGTGATGATAACCGATTTGTTGAGGTAAAAATAAAGTGCGCAATCCTAAACAAATTCACATCTCTTGGAATGCCTAAAAGCTACCCTGCTATGGCGTAATGCGTCTGGAGTAAGAGGCTTTATATCAAAAATGCCCTTTGCGCAACAAAGCCTGTTATGTTCAAACAACTTAGACTAAGCCAATGATATTTATATTGAATCACTGATCTTAGCACTCTTTTTTATTATATGTGATCTAAGATTAGAATCAATCATTTTTTAATATCAATTTTGCTTTTAATAAAAATTTTGGCGCTTCCGGGAGGCTTCCTGTTCCCGACAATGGGTAACATGGTTTGATCGTGCATTAAACACAAATTTCCTCGAAGAGATTTCTAAAGAACAAAACAAACACTGATTTATTTATAAAATGGTGATATAATCATATCATGGGTTAATGGGCTTAAAAAATACACACATGTATTCTTTGGGGGACAATCTCATGGAACCACAAAAGCAGATCCCTTTTTATACTGAGGAAGCGTATCTGGAACATGAGCAGAAGAGCACGATCCGGCATGAGTATATTGATGGCTATCTCTATGCTATGGTTGGTACCAGCGAACGCCATAATCGTATTGCATCAACAATCAGTGGTGAGTTCTTTGTGCATCTCAAAGGAAAACCCTGTGATGTCTACACATCAGACTTTAAAGTGAAGATCGGTAGCCGATACTATTATCCTGATGTGATTGTGAAATGTGATCATCCCGATGATCCCGAACTCTATACAGAACGTCCTCTGCTTATTCTGGAAATCATCTCACAGAGTACCCGCCGCATTGATACCGGTGAAAAACGTCTCGCTTACCAAACCATCCCCTCTCTAAGAGAGTATGTGATCATTGAGCAGCATCAGGCACTGATTACAGCCTATCGACGTAAGGGTGATCAGTGGCAGACAGATCATTATCGATTGGGGGATGTGATCCATTTTTACGCAATCGATCTGCAACTGATGGTTGAAACGATCTACGAACGCATCGATAATGAAGATATGCGAAAATTCTTACAGGGTAGAATGTAAACCTTTTTATATTTCATGTGAGATAACATCTTTAGAATAGCGCCTTAGATCTGTCTCAATGCTTTCTCTACACCATCCCAGAACTGTATTCGCTCTTGGAGTGCTAAAACTGCGGCCTCTTCGGCCTCTTTTAACTTTTTATCCTTATTATCGCAGAGGGTATTCAGCATCAGCATAGCCATGGGACCGTGGTGATCCGAGTCGAGGTGAATATGTCGCTCCAGATAGTAATGAAAGGCCGGCGCACGCTCTTGTCCAATGTTCATTTTATCAAGCAGGCTACGAAACATGATCGGAATCACATGCTCTCTACCCAGGGCAAAAGCCGATGCGACCACATGAGGCTTCCCTGTCGCAATAAATCCAAAAGTACTGGATAAAAAGCGTTGGGCGGCCGAAGGGATAGCGCACTCAGAGAGGGCTTTATCAATACCGTCTTTTCTGACATGCTTAACGAACGTGGTTACTGGTTTTGTGTCCGCTCCAACATTGTGCATCGCTTGGCAATACAACTCGAAATGGCTTGCATAAGTGGGTTCTTTTCCCTTCTCAGACAGCCCAATGTCACTCTCTTCTTCGAGAACGATATCATTGATGAAGCGTCGAAGAGTAGGATGACCTGTGGGAACCCAAGGCTGGTTGGTTGGGGCAAGATGCTGCTGAAGAAATTTCAACAGAGACATAAAATCCCAGACCGAAAAAACATGAAATCCCATAAAGAGACGTAAGGCCTCCATGTTATGGATTGCTTCGTATACAGAATGATTTTTCAGCGCTTCTTTCAGAGGAAGAATGCGATCCATTTTAAGCTGTTTCATAAGAATCTCGCATCAATCGATACTAAAGCGTAGCGACCAAGATAAGTATTGTGGTATCTGGCTTCATACCAGAAAAAGTTAAGCGGTCTGAACAATTATATACTCAGAACGATTTTAACGCTTCTAACTCTTTACGATCATTAAAAGGAATCGGGCCAGAAGCTAAAAGCTGTTGGGTTTCATGGCCTTTACCCGCCAGAAGCAGCCAATCTTTGGGCTTTGATCTTTTGTAGGCTTCCCCAATGGCACGATGCCGGTCCACCTCCTGATAGAGCACACCTTGCTTTTGCAGATGAATCGCATCCATACCAGAGAGAATATCTGCAATAATCATTTTAGGATCTTCGGTGCGGGAATTATCTGAAGTGACGATAGTAAGATCTGCATATTTTACAGCCACTTCACCCATCAGTGCTCTCTTACCACGATCCCGATCACCACCACAGCCAAAAACAACAATCAGCCGTCCTGTGCAGTGTGTTTTAAGTGCTTTTAAAATATTCTCTAGCGCATCCGGTGTGTGGGCAAAATCAACAATACCAACCCGCTGATCAGGTAGGGGAACCACCTCAGCACGACCCAGTGCACCACGAAGTTGAGATGCCGTATTGACCAGATCCTCTGGCTTAAAACCCAAAGAGAGCGCCACGGCCATGGCGGCAAGAAGATTCTCCTGTTGAAACTCACCTAAAAGTGGTGCGGTGAATTGCCAATCCCTCTTCTGATATCTCACCTTAAGTGTAATTCCCACCTGACCATCATGATGAAACGCAGATCGTGTCTCAAGCCTCTGTAAGGTGGATTCTGGATGCGCTCCATAACTGAAGATATTTCCAGGATATTTTTCTATCAGTTCACGGCCAAAAGGATCATCCCTGTTAATGATCTTATGGGTATGCTCTGGTAAACCTGAGAAGAGTTTCTCTTTAGAGGCTTTATAGTGATCCATACTCTTATGAAAATCGAGATGATCACGACTTAAATGGGTGAGTACCGCACAATCCCACTGCATCCCATAGGGCCGCTGTAAGGCCAATCCGTGGGAGGAGACCTCCATTGCTACCGCTTTGCTTTGATGAACCGCTTGAAGCCTTTTTAATACAGGAAAAAGATCGGTCGCTATCGGTGTGGTATATTTTTGTGGTTCAGGGGCTGTATGGGGAGGAAAAATGCCCTGGGTTCCTAACGCAGATGCGTTACAACCACAGGCGTTGAGCCATTGACGGATGATCTGGGTGGTTGTGGTCTTGCCATCCGTACCCGTGATACCAATCATCCACATCTTCTCATCTGGCCTGCCATGAAACTGCTTACTGAGCAGCGCCAGACTTTTACGGGCATGAGAGACAATAATCTGGGGTTGTTGGTGACAAGGATGATCGGTGATTGGTTTTTCTGTCAGGAGTGCGGCGGGATAAGCGTCGGGATCTTTTTTGAGTAACTCTCGACCTGGTGTCCACTCTCCATAAGCAAGATACTCATCAATCACACCCAATAGCGTATGGGGTGAGGTGACCTCTTGGGGGCGGGAAACAATGGCTTTTAATGGAGAATTCTTAAAATGGAGTGTTTGAATGGGCTTAAGGTAGGCGACCGCCTCTTGCAGATCCATAATAATTTAAATACCTGATTTTAAGTTTGAGAGAGATCCTGAAACTGTTGACGCACCTTCTCCATATACTTAAAAGCATCTTGATGGTTATTTTTCCTCGCCGCCATCACCATGCGTAACAGATGATGACGGGAGGTATCCTGATTCATGGCATCGGATTGTTCGGTAAGGATGGAGAGTCGCTTCTTTAACCACTGTACAGGTGGATCAATCTCTTCTAACGTCTGATTCTCCAATGCTTGTTTAAAGCGGGCCAGTTTTTGTTCTACTTCAATCATCAGTTGTGAGCCGGTAAGCACCTGCGCTTCGGTCAGTGCAGGCTCTGGATTACTCAACTCCGACTGTTGATGAATGATCATCTCTTCATCAAAATCAGCCGGTTCAGTATCCAGACTTTTTAAAGGGAGTGTCACATGAAAAACACTGCCAAGATTTTGTGCACTGGAGAAACCGATCTTACCACCAAGATGTTCTGTCAGTTTTTTAGCCAGGTTTAATCCTAATCCAGCACCACCATAGGTACGGGTAGCGGTTGCATCTGCTTGGGTGAAGAGATCAAAGACATAGGCTTTATCGGTGTTGGCGATACCAATACCGGTATCCTCAATGGAGAAACGGAGATAAATTTTCTGCTCCGATTGTGGTGAGGTTTGTGCGATATCGACCACAATATGTCCCTGCTCCGTAAACTTCAGTGCATTACTGGCAAGCTGAATTAAGATGGTTTGTAATCGGCGTAGGTCGCCCCGGATCTGATCGGGCACATCATTGCGGATTTTTAACGCAAAAGTGAGGTGTTTTTTATGGGCACGTTCGGCAAAATTTTGAAACAGCCGCTTCATCTCCGTACGTAAGAAGAAATTACTCGGTTTAACAGTAAACTCTTTCTGCTCTAAACGGGTAAAATCGAGTAGGCTATCCAACATCGCCTGGAGCGTCGTTGCCGACTGCTGCACAATGGTGAGCAGTTTTTTCTGCTCACCATCTTCACTGGCGGCTAAAGCGAGATCGGTCATACCAATAATGGCATTCATTGGTGTACGCAACTCATGGCTCATATTATTGATAAACAGTGTTTTTGCTTTATTCGCCGCTGAGAGTTGCTGGGTACGCTGTTGTACTTTCTCTTCCAACTTCTCATTGAGCAGATGAAGCTCGGTCTGTGTTTTCTGAAGCTCTGTATGACGGTGAACCGCGTTTTCATAGGTGGAGAGCAGAAGGTTTAATACCTGTTGACGAGATGCGCGTATGGTATGTTCGGTTTTATCAAAGGTGACGGTGATCGGCGTTTCATGTTCACTGACAAGAGGGGAGGGGGGCATAGAAACCAGATGGCGTACCCGCTCTAAAAGATGCTCTTCATCATAGGGCTTGGTAAGAAAATTATCCGCCCCCGCATGTAGGCCACGCAAAGCCTCTTCAGGATCAGAGAGCGCGGTGAGCAGCATCACAGGAATATGGGCCAGTCGAGGATCTTTTTTAACCTGCTGGCAGAGTTCATAACCATCCATTTCAGGCATGGCAATATCGGTGATAATGACATCCGGAGGTAAGGTTTGTGCAGAACTGAGTCCATCGGCACCATTTTTAGCCAGATTAACGGTATAGCCGTTCTCTTGAAGAAGGCGTTTTAACATCACGCCTTGAATGGCACTATCTTCAACGATCAAAACCGAGATGGGTTGCTTATCAACAGTCATGCGCTACACACTCCAAAAGATCGATGCAAAGTCAGCAAATTATCATAAACAGCTGTTGGGTATGGTACGACAGAGCATGGCGGCAATACGCTGGATTGGCAGAATCTGTTGAACTGCGCCTAAATCTCTGGCTTGCTTTGGCATACCATAGACAACCGATGTATTCTCATCCTGTGCGATGGTTGTCCCTTTGTTTTTATACAGCGTTAACATACCCGCTGCACCATCGCTTCCCATACCGGTCAAAAGAATACCAATGGCGGCCGCACCATAGACTGAAGCGATTGAGGTAAAGGTGACATCCACCGACGGACGGTGATGCTTTACTGAAGAGGAGATCTCTTTTATAGAGGGTGTGCGTACGGGATTAAAGCGATAGTTTTTATCAATCTCAAGATGATAATTCTCTGGAGAGAAGTAGATATGTCCTGGACGTGGTGTTGTACCAGCTTGGGCAATTTTAATTTTAAGCGGCGTATGGTGAGAGAGCCAGGAGATCATCTCATTGAGAAATCCATCACTGATATGCTGGATACAGAGAATGGGTAGCGGAAATGAGGGCGGCAGTTCAGATAAGAGGGTCATTAATGCCTGTGGTCCACCGGTTGAGGCGCCAATCGCAACAATACGTGGCTTGATATAGCCCCGTGAGGCGGATTGTGCTGTGCCTGATTGGGGTACTGAGTGTGCAGGAGATACTGGGGGGGGTAGGGGATGTAATGGTGGTGGTGGTTCCTCTAAGGGGTGGCGATTATGACGACGAATCGGCACCACACCGGAGAGTACACGAATTTTACGAATCAGTTCATCTTTAAGATGGGCCGAGGTCTCTGAGAGTCCATCAATGGGTTTGGGAAAAACATCCACAGCACCTGCTTCAAGAAGATCAAAGACATTATGTTCATCATCGCTCTGCACCGAGACACTGATCACCAGAATCGGCAGAGGCTTCTCATGCATAATTTTTTGAATCAGCCTTAACCCATTCATTTTGGGCATATGAAGATCGGTACAGACCACCTGAGGTTTAAGATCATGGACCTTTTTAAGTGCCTCCTTGCCATTGGATGCGGTATCGATCACCACAATATCTTTGGCTTCAGAGAGCATCCGTTTTAAAACCAACAGCGCAATGGGGGAGTCATCGACCAGGAGAACACGTATCACACCAGTCTCCTCAAGGCATCAATCAACCCCTTTTGTTCAAAGGATGTTTTAGAGATATAGGCATTGGCACCTGCCTCCATACCACGACGCAGATCATCTTCAGAGGAGAGCGAGGTGACCAGGATAATCGGCAGATCCTGATAGGTGTTGTTCTGCCGGATTTTTTCACAAAGTTCTAAACCGGTCATATTGGGCATCTCTACATCAGATATTACCGCATCAAAGGGATGCTTACCAAGTTTTGTAAAGGCGTCTAAGCCATCCACTGCGGTGATCACATTATAGCCTGCATTCTCAAGAATCCGTTTCTCTTGTGTTCGCGTGGTGATTGAATCTTCGGCCAGAAGAATTAAGGCGCTCTGTTCCTGCTCCTCGCCCTCATGATCAAGGGTAGGCGTACTCTGGTTATTATCCAGCATGATATTGGTCTGGCTTTGCAGGGTACGAATGAGATCCACAGGATTGATCGCCATACAGACTTCACCAGTACCTAAGATGGTGGCACCAGAGATATTACGCACCCTCTGTAGAATGGCGCTGTGGGGTTTCATCACCACTTCGAGTTCATCGAGCAGTTCATCGACTAAGATGCCCACCTTCTCTTCATTGGCGGACAAAATGATACAGGGTGAACTTTGTTGATTACACTTCTCTGACTTTTTATGAGGAATCTGGAGTAGATCTGCCAGATAAGCGATCGATATCGGCTCCTGGTTCAGTTTAAAGGTCGCCTGTCCTTCGATGGGAAAGATATCTTTAGGATCAATACGCTTAGTACTGTGCACATAATCAAGAGGAATGGCAAATTTTTGCTTGGCACAGGAGACAATAAAGACAGGGGTTGTCGCTAAGGTGATGGGCAGTTTTAAGGTGAATTTACAACCCTGACCCGGAGCGCTCTCCACATGCACTGTACCTTTAAGGCGCTCTACTGAAGCGCGTACTGCATCCAATCCAACACCGCGTCCGGAGAGATCGGTGATCATACTTCTTGTGGAGAATCCTGACTGGAAAATCAGATTGGCCAGTTGGGATTGGGAGAGTGCATCAAGCTCTTTTTCTGTACGCAGATTTTGTTTAAGGGCCTGCTGTCGGATCCCCTTAAAATTGAGTCCACGGCCATCATCGGAGAGTTCAATTAAAACATGGGTGGTGGTTTGTGAACCCTTTAAACGGATGGTTCCTTTCTCAGGCTTTTTTTGGGCAATACGTTGTTCTGGGGATTCCAGTGCATGATCGATGGCGTTACGGATCATGTGCATCAGTGGATCTTTAAGCTCCTCAATGATGCGTTTATCGGCGGTGGTTTCACTGCCAACCAACTCCAATTGCACCTGTTTATCCAACTGGCGACTGAGATCACGGACCATGCGTGGAAAAAGATTAAAGAGTGTGGAGAGCGGGAGGAGACGCAGATTACGGATATCATCTTCGAGATCCTGCGAGAGAATATCCATGGAGGTTTCATCATCGAAGAGTGCACGACGGAAATGGTTGAGCTGATTGTTGATCTGCTCGAAGGGGGTAAAGAGCTCTTCGGTGAAGGGAGCGTTTTTCTGTTGGGCAAACTGACTCAGTTGGCTGATACTTTTCTGGCACTTTTCCCAACTGCCTAGAATATCCTCCAATTCCGTGAGACGCCGTTTAATGCGTGTTTTAACAACGGTCAGTTCCCCCGCCTGTCTGAGGAGTTTATCCAACTTCTTTGGTTTAACACGGATGGTGTTGATCTGATGTTTGGTTTGAGATGTGGGACTCTGCTCTTGGGGCTGAGAAACCACCTCAGCATAGGGTTCACCTTGATCGGGTTGAGCCGCTGTGGTTTCAGGATGGAGATCAATTGCCTTTTCTGGTGTCAACGCAGGGGGTGCAGGCTCTGTTGAGGGAGGAGATTTAATTAGATCAACAGAAGAGGGCGGTGGTGTAGTGGCCTCTGGTATCTCTTCAATAATGCGTGCAACAGGTGTTGATGTTGGTGGTGTAATCTTCTCTTGTGGTGAAGAGAAAGGCGGTTCTAGCGGGGATTCGGTATGTGAAGGTGGTCTCTCTTCTGGTATGATCGAATCGGTAGAGGGGGATGGTTCTTGAGCGACATGATCTATTACATCTGTTTCTTGGAGGATAAGCGCTTCTTCAGGGGAGGGGGGTTTGGATGGTGTTTTTTCTGGCCGTGTTTCGGCTTGCTGTTCCCCTTTTAGAATCGCCAGTGCACTGCTGAGGGTAATTTGAGGTTTACTGCCATCAACGGCTTCGGCCACCAGTTGGCGGATATGATCCAGACCCAGAATCAGGCGATCGATCACCTCTGGTGTAAATGTCATCTGCCCTTTAGAAGCCGCCCCCAGCATATCTTCAAATTTATGGGCGAGGGTTTCCACATCACCCACACCCAGCATACGCGCTGCCCCCTTGAGGCTATGGGCTTCTCTGAACATCTCTTTGAGTGTGCTTTGATCTGCGGGCTGGTTCTCCAGATGCAAAAGACCGGCATCCAGTTTCTCCAGATGTTCTTCACTTTCCGCTTTGAACAGCTCCCGCAGTTCCAGATCTTCAATCATACCATGGACCTCAAGTGCGTATCAGCAATGGCGTTAATGTAGGTGGTGGGATTTAAATCATTTTCCGCAATGTATCAGAGGTCTGTTTCAAACCGTGGATACCATCTTTCACCTGAGAGATGCCCAGCGTATTCTCCTCAGAGCTACTGGTGAGTGAACGCATGGATTCAACAACCTGTTTTACCGCCACCGCCTGTTGGCGAATATTCATTGAGATCTGTTGCGCACTCTCTGAGGCACTGTTCACCGAGGTGGTCACCTTATGGAATGTATCGGCAGTGGATTGGGCAATCCCCATACCGGCATTCACCTTTTTAGTCCCCTCCTCAGTCACCATCACTGTGGTATTGGTGGCACGCTGAATCTCTTCAACCAGGTTATTGATGCGTTCAGCGGAGCGTTTGCTCTCATCCGCCAGTTTACGGATTTCCACAGAGAGTACTGAGAAGCCTTTACCATGCTCACCGGCGCGTACCGCCTCAACAGCCGCATTCATCGCAAGCATTTTGGTCTCATTGGCAAAGTCAGTCACTGTATTGGTGATTGAGCCGATCTGACTGGTCTGTTCGCTCAGTTTAAGGATCTGTTGTGCGATGGCTTCCACCTTCTCTTTGGTCTCCTCCATGCTGTGCAGCATCGATTCAACACGACTGACCCCATCTTGCGCCAGTTCAAGCACTGTGTGGGTGTTGTTTGCCGCCGATTCGGCCTGTTCTGCGGATTGACGGGAAGAGGCGCCAAGCTCCTCCATGGTGGTGTTGGTCTCATTGATAGAGGTGGTTTGTTGTGCTGCAACTCGTTCCTGCTCAGCGATTGTACTACCAATTTCAGTAGATGATTCAGTGATATTTTTGATAATCTTTTGCAGTTTTAAGGTGATGGTGTGGGCAAAGCTCCAGCCAAGCAGAAGTACAACAACCAAGATAACCAGGCTGATGCCCAGAGTATAGTTGCGTGAGGTCAGTGCATTATCCCTAAATCTATTGGCCTTATTGTGGGCAAACTTAACAAAAGACTCCATGGTTTCTGTCAGTTGCCTCATCGCCTGATTACCACGATCATGAAGAATTGCAATACCCTGTTCACGATTACCTGCATCGAGGGCTTCAATCACTTCATTGCGAACGGGTTTCCAATCAAGAAAAAGCTGCCTGGCCTGTTGCACCCGGGTTTTATCGCCAAGAAAACGTTCGTTAACCTTCTCAAACCCCTGCAAAATTTTGGCTTCGAGTGTATTGATTTTCTGTTTATAGGTATGGATTTCAGTAAGATCCTTAATGAGCACAATCTCTTGCAGATGACTATGTATGGTGATCATATCGCCAGTGATGCGCAGCACCGAGGTGCTCACCGTATAGGGGTGGCGATAGAGTTTTTCGGTCTGTTCAGAGAGGCTGAACATGCTGTAGATAAAAAAGGAGCTTAAGGCCACAATAACCAGTAGAATAATAAGGAAGCGGCGTTTTAAAGGAATATCTTCGATGGATGCCAACATGGGGGTCTCCTGAACCATGTTTTTAAGGTCGATAAATGATCGCGATAGATTGGGGCCATTTTAGCTTTTATACTGCACAACCCGTTGCAGTGTCTTGTTAATCTCTTTTAACGTATGTGTGCCTTCCCGAATCTGACTGATCCCTGAAGCGGTTTCCCGTGCATCATTGGAGAGATCGTTCATGGTGGCATTGATATGCTGAACAGACAAGGATTGCTGTTTTATACTTTCAGAAATATGATTCACGTTATCGGAGGTTTGATGTAGCGTTTCGCTCATCTCCTGGAAGGTCATCGCGGTATTTTGAGCGATCTGCTGGGTGGCCGCGACGGTTTTATTGCCGGCATCTGTGACCATCACTGTTTGATTGGTCGCCTGCATAATCTGTTCAACCAGAATATTGATACGATCCACCGAGGTTTTACTCTCTGTGGCCAGTTTGCGTGTTTCTGAAGCTAAAATAGAGAAGCCTTTACCATGCTCTCCGGCCCGTACCGCCTCAACAGCGGCATTCATGGCGAGCATTTTGGTCTCATTGGCAAAATCAGCCACTAGACCTGAAATATTACGAATTTGATCGGTCTGTTGACTGAGTTGATTGATATGGTGTGCAATATCGGTAACCGTGGTATTGACTTCCTGCATGCCATCGAGCATCTCTGTGACACGAAATGCACCATGTTCAACCAGTTCCAGTGTTTTCTCAGCACCCTGATTGGCGGACTCTGCCTGTTCAGCAGCTAAACGGGAAGATGAAGCCAACTCCTCAACGGTATCTGTGGTACTGCTTATCTTTTGAGCCTGCTTTTGCGCGATGGTGTCTTGTTCAGTGATCGAGGCGGCAATCTGATTGACCGAAGAGGCCAGTTCACTGATCGATTGTGTGATCGGATTGCCAATTCTGTTGGCCTGGTAACGGCCAAAGAGGATGGTAATCAGCACCAGAACAGTGATCATTGGCAGGATGGTGTACTGTAGCATGATCAGTGAGGAGAATGCCTCTTCGTAGGCTGTGGTAGAGATCAATGCCCATGTGGTGTGAAAAAGATTCACCGGTGTATGAGAGAGTAGCACCTCTCGGCCCTGATAATCGATTGCAGCGGTTTCAAAGTGGGATATTCCCGCCAAAGTTTCACGGACATGGGGAGAATCAAAGGTTAGAATACCGATCACACTCTGCTGATTTTTAATCTTATCACGCACCCCTGTAGAGATCTGTTGCGCTTTCAGAGTCTCTTGAAACTGATCTGGATTCTCTATACGGAAGCGAGAGTCGCTGTAGAAGGTGAGATCTGGACCAATGAGAAAACTTTCACCGCTCTCGCCTAAGCCATGTTCTCTCCATTGACCATCAGAGGTCATGATATCGTTAATACGGGATATGGGCATCTGGAATATCAGAATACCGATCTTCTCGCCGAGCGTACCATCTTTGTTACGATCAAATATAGGTGTCGCGATAAAGGCCGCTGAAGCATCAAATGAGGGGGGATAGGCCGCGAATTGCGCCAGGACCACATCACCGGGCTGTTTGATTTTTAGCGCCTTCTGATAGGCCTCAGCAATGGCGGTGTGGCGGTAGGGGCCTGTTTTTAAATTGGTGGCAAAATCGAGTTCCTTAAAAACAGAGTAGAGGATGTCACCACGCTGTGCATCAATAAGAAAGAGATCGTAGTAACCAAATTTCTTAAGATAATCACGTAAGATGGGATGATAATATCGATGCACCTTATGATAAGGGTGCTCCTGTTGGATCTGGATTAAACGATCCTTTTCCCCAAGAGGATGGGGATTGTTGGCGATATAGTGATACTGTAGAATCTCACCGGTTATGGTTTTAGGCCACCACTGTTTCTCAGCTTGCTCTGACGCACTGGGTGTTCTCCTCTTCTGGGTAAGATAGCGCTCTTGTAATTTCTTCTTCTGTTGAGGATCGTTCTGATAGGTCTGTGCAAGATCTTCTTCGACTCTCTGAAACCCTCTTTTAAAGTGACGCAGTGCACGCACGGTGGTTTCGCTGCCCGCCAGCGTAATTGCCTGATTCTTAATGGTATTAAAATAGCGCGTGATCTCCTTGCGCTTATTCTCCTGTAGTGCGGTCAAACGATTGAGTGCCGCCTCTTGCATCGTCTGACTACTGATCCAGTAGCCATAGCCACCAATAATCAATGTCGGAAGAAGCCCAAAAGCGAGAAAATAGAGAATCAGCCTGGAGGAGAGTCGGTTATTGTTCTGTTTCATAGTGTCTATCGTTTTATAAAAGGAGTTCCAGACTAAACACGATCATTGACCACCAGCGCCGAACTGGTCAGGAGTTTATGCAACTCCAGTAGGGTGAGCATACGATCTTCAAATGGTGTCATGCCCCGAATATACTCTTTTTTGATTGGCGCAATCGCCGCTGGAGCGTGCTGGACATCATCTTGATGAAGGTGCACCACATCACGAATATCATTAATCAGAATACCTGCATTAATATTATCAAATTGGATGATTACAGTTTTCTCAGGGGGGCGTTTTTCGATGGTGGGAATCTCCAGTGTCTGGGAGATATCCAGCAAGGTGAGAATATCGCCGCGCAGATTCATATTACCAACAATATGATTGGGGCAGCAGGGGATGGGGGTGGTATGGCGTACCTGGGCAAAACCACTGACCAGATTAAGATCGATGGCTAAGAGTTCATGGTGAAGCTCCACCACAGCCATGGCCAAGCTTCCCTCACTCTGTTTTTGCTGTGTCGCATGTTGTAACCGCTGTGCACGCTCCTGGAAGATCTTTCGCTCCTCAGGCGTAATGTTGGGTGCAAAGTTCCTTCTTGCACTTAAAATGGAATCATGATCTGGTAGGAAAGCTTCGATGGATTGTTTGTTTTCGAGCTGAGGAAGGAGAATTTCAGGGGCTAAGATCAGGC
This sequence comes from Magnetococcales bacterium HHB-1, assembly GCA_052043475.1. GTDB lineage: Bacteria > Pseudomonadota > Magnetococcia > Magnetococcales > JBQGBW01 > JBQGBW01. The sequence continues at coordinate 12,417 of JBQGBW010000060.1, read as the reverse complement.
GTTCTGGATCGAGTAGCATGACAATACGGTCATTGACTCTGGCTGCACCGGTTAAAAAAAGATTTTGGTTGCTGTCCTGTCCAAATGTCGGGGTATCGTCAATCTGTGTGGCATCAATCTTTCGCACCTCTTCGACTTCACTGATAATCATACCAAACTGATGCCCGTTGTGATGAATAATTAGAATGGCATCAGAGAGGGTATAGTCAGCGGAGTGACGCCCCATGCGCAGGTTAAGATCCAGGATAGGGATCACATGGCCGCGCAGATTGATCACACCCGCAATAAAACGTGGTGCTTCATCAATCGGGGTAATTTCAGGCAGACGGATGATCTCTTGGACCAACATCGCCTCGATACCATAATATTTATCGAGCAGCTGGAAGACAAGACAGTAAAAGGCCTCTTGAGTGGAGGACTTAAGGGTATGCATAACGGGTACACTTTATAAAGCAGAGCATAGATCAATTCTGGACACTTTGAATCATTTATACGTCAATCTCAGAGTCGAAGCAATGCTGTTTAGCACCCCCTTAAGGATACATTGATGTCAGACTTTTGTCGATCATCTGAAATACAAAGGGATCGTCTTTTTGTTTCTGGTTTTAAGTCCGGGCGTCTGATATTAAAATATGTTTTTTTATATCCAGTATCTCATTATAAAGACTACAATTAACCATTCATATCCTGTTGTGTATTCTCTTCTTGATACGAATTTATTGAACAGTTGGTCTTCTCCTTGCATATAGGGGGAGTATTCAAAACAAAAAAGATCTTAAAGGCGATATTAAGCCGCTTTTTTAAAGATCGGTTATGTTTCCATATTATTCCTCTTTAATTTGTGGAGTGTTATCATGCACAAGTATAGTGTTGAAATCGTCAGTCAGGGCAACCCCCAGAGTTTTTCCGTTGATCTAACCGATGAAGAGTTGGATATGTTGCAGATGAAAGCACGGGAAATTAACCAGATGGCCGGCTCTAATGTCAGTATTCGCCGTGAGTCCGCAGAGTAAGCAGGCTAGACGTGATGAAATCATACCGTATAGAAATTTCTGCACATGGTGAGCAGCATGACTTCTCTGTGCAACTCACCGATGAAGAGCTTGATGCACTACAGATGAAAGCACATGAGATCAATCGCATCTCTGGTTCTAACATGCGTATTCAGCGCGAACATAAAGTTTAGGAGTATAAAATCATGAATAAGTACCATGTTGAAGTTGTTGATCATGGCCAAAGCCAGCGTTTTTCAGTTGACCTGACCGCAGAAGAACTGGATGCACTCCAGATGAAAGCGCGTGAAGTGAACCGTTTAGCTGGTTTCTCCGTGCGGATTCGTCCGGATGCCAAAGCGTAATGATTGTTGAGATAGGATAAGCGGCTGTTGTTTTATTGTATACGCTAAAAGAGCGTGGTGTGATTCATTGTTTTCTCTCCCTTAAAGCCTTTAAACATCAGGCAAGAATTTTGTGGAGAGGGGAAAGTCCTATAAATAATGATTTCATCCTCTTTTTTTCTTGACCCCATAGCCGCTTTTCCGTATAACATAGCCATTGGCAAGCAAGCCCCTGGAACTTAACAAAAAATGTTCAGGTGTTTGAGTGATCTTAGGGAGTGCCTGAGTGATCTTTTGCTTGTTTTGAGGATGTTTGGTGTGCCTAGGTAGCTCAGTCGGTAGAGCAGGGGACTGAAAATCCCTGTGTCGGTGGTTCGATTCCGCCCCTGGGCACCACGCCTCAAAAATTGTGGTGATCCATAGCCACCTCTTTAATAAGGTGGTCTTTTTATGCCTAGGTAGCTCAGTCGGTAGAGCAGGGGACTGAAAATCCCTGTGTCGGTGGTTCGATTCCGCCCCTGGGCACCACATTTTTTATGAGCCGCCCCCTTTATAAGAGGCGGTTTTTTTGCGTTTGATAGGGTTTGGTTCGATAACCTTAAAGAGTCATGATGTCCATTTTGCCGGATCAACCTCGCCGGTCTCGATGGCATGTAGATAAGCGTCAATCTCTTCGCGCATCAGATCATACTGCTCCACAATCCCTTGATGACCACCGGGAACAACAATCAAAGGAGCGGCTTTAAGCGCTTCACGCAATCGTGGAATGCGTTCCGGATGTTCAGTAGCCAGTTTCGCAAAATTTTGTAATGTATCCTGATACTCTTTGGCAAACTCAGGATCATCTTTTAAAGCTTGCTCAAAGCGTGCTCTGGCTTCAATGCTGGGCGCGGGATTGGTGGGACGTTTAAGAACCTGTGCTAATTTTTCATTCAACACCTTTTTGGTTTCATCATCAAGATCGTCTGGTGATGTGGGTTGTGGCGCGCTGCGGGGGGGGGAGAGAACCTGTGCCAGGAGCTCTGAAGTGCTCTTTGGCGGATCATCCGGCGGCTCAAAGGGTTGATCGTGTTGTGCTAAAATCGCATCGGTTTTTCTCTTCAATGTCTCCATTAAATTATCATAATTAAAATCCTTCTTATGTCCCTCCTGTATAAATATCGCAAGCAGCATCACCCAGGCTGCTGTTTTCTCCCTCAGTTTTGGATCACGCTCACCTTTTTCAATCATCTCCTGAAGATAGATCACCGGATCAAGATCGCTCTCCTTTTGAAGCCTCTCTAAAATTTTCTTACTCTCCGCCATAACCCGTTGCATAAATTCAGGGCTGGGGATCTCTTTTTTTGCTGCCATGGTTTTTACTCACAGTAAAATTAATAGCCCAAGGCTGGATCAACCAGTCCTTGCAATGTTTGACGTCTTTGATAACGTTTATAATTCTCGATAAAAAAAGGCACGACCTCTTCTAAATGGCTAAGGCCGCTGATATGTGGTGTGACCACCACCTTCTCATGGTGCCAAAAAGGGTGCGTTAAAGGAAGGGGTTCTTCTGCAAAAACATCTAAGACACATTTTCTCAGATAACCCCGGTTCAGTGCGACAAGCAGATCCTCTTCATTGATCACCGTACCACGACCAATATTAATCAAACAGGCTTCAGGCTTGATTCTCTGAAACTGCTTGAGTGTGAACAGACCCTTCGTCTGGGGTGTATCGGGCAGAGTGAGCACAATAAAATCCGCACGATTTAACAAAGCCTCTAAGGTCTCCATGGATTGCCACAATCCTTCACGCCGACTGCGTGACCACCCTAAAATGGGCATCTGAAACTGTTGCATTGTCTTAGCAATCGCTTGGCCAATCACACCTAAGCCAACCAAACCTAATGTTTTCTCTTTGAGCAGATTTGGCGTGAAGGGTTTCCAGAGCGCTTCTTGATTCTGCCGGATCGTCTGTTGCAGATGTTGCAGATCATAGAGAATATGTGCAAGAACATACTGCCGCATGGAATCATTAAACAGATAAGTGATGCGTGTTAACTGAGTTTCACCAGACTGCACTGAAGGACGATGAATAAAATGATCAATCCCCGCACCAAAACTTTGAATCCATTTCATCAGAGGAGGGATAAGGATGGTCTCTGGCAGTTTCCAACCTAAAAGAATTTCCGCCTCATTTAAACCCTTTTTATGCCATAATGCCTCGTTAGAAGCGGCAACCGTGGGAATTTCTGGCGCTTTTTTCTTCATAATCTGTTGTAGTGCATCGGCATATTGAGGATGATAAATGGCTACCGTTGGATAATCTTTGATCATCTGATGCTCCTTTATCTATCTGACTTTTGGTCAATTGAATAAAGCGTGGTTTGCAGGAAACCCATTGGGATAGATTTCAACTGTGTTATTATAACAATAATATATTGCCTATATACACCCTTTATGGTATCGATGGTTTTTTTGGTTGCGAATCAAACGATGTACGATACCATGCACTTTATGGGTTCTCTTTGGCGGGATATCCAGTTATCCTTCCGACCTGAAGTTTGATCAATGTGATGATGTAGGCTCAAATCTCTTTGGTGTTTACATCATCTCCCTTTAGTAGAAAACTGATTGTAAAATTAATGAGGTTGATGCATGTCAGAATACATGATCGAGATCCAGAATCTTTCCCGCTTCTATGGTCCGATAGAAGCCCTGAATGGGATCAATCTGAACATTCGTCGTGGTGAAGTCACCGGTTTTCTAGGGCCTAATGGTGCTGGCAAAACAACAGCCATGCGTATTCTGTCTGGTTTACTGACCCCCACAACAGGTAACGTATTGATCGATGGAATCAATATGTTAGATGATCCCGTAGCCGCCAAATATAAAATTGGCTTTCTACCTGAGACACCACCAATCTATAACGAGATGACCGTCGCGGAGTATCTGATCTATCTCTCCAGATTGCGCCGACCCAAAGAGTCCGCAAAAGAGCGTGCTCACCATGCTATGGAGCGATGTGGTCTTCTGGATGTGAAGAACCGTCTTTTAAGAAATCTCTCCAAAGGCTATCGTCAACGGGCCGGTATTGCTCAAGCCATTGTGCATAATCCTGAGATTGTAATCCTAGATGAACCCACGGTAGGACTTGATCCGATCCAGATCCGCGAAATCCGCACATTGATTCGCGAACTTGGAGGAGAACACTCTGTTCTGCTCTCAACCCATATTCTTCCAGAGGTACAGATGACCTGTGATCGGGTGGCGGTGATCAATCAGGGAAAAATTGTGACACAAAGCACATTGGAAGATCTAGAGAAGAGTGCCACAACCAAACGACGTATTCATGTATGCTGGAATAAACCACCGGAAAGAAAACGTATCCAGGTGATTGAGGGCGTCGCCCGTGCCCAGCAAGAGGGTAACATGTGGGTGATTACACCGCAAAAAGAAGCGAATCCCATTGATGCACTGGTAAGACAGTCGGTGGAGAACGATTGGCAGTTACAAGAGATTCGTACAGAAAAAGACTCTTTAGAAGATATCTTTGTCCACCTGACCACACAGGAGTCTGATGAAGAAGCGACGGCATCACAAGGAGAGCAATCATGATCAACAGTCCTGTTTTAACCATGGCACGGCAAGAGTGGCGACAGATGTTTTTTTCACCACTGGCCTGGGTGCTCTCTGCCGTCATTATTGCGCTGGATGCCTACTTTTTTAATCAATTTCTCTTAGGCTTCCAGATGCAGCAGATGCAAATGCAGATGGCAGGACAATCGATGCAGATCTCTGTCACCATTGCGGTCTTCAGTCAGACACTGGTCAATGGGGGGATTATTCTGCTTCTACTCATTCCTCTGATTACCATGCGCCTCATTGCTGGTGAAAAACAGCGGGAAACCTGGCCGGTACTCATCTCCTCACCGCTGACGCCCTTTCAAATTGTGTTAGGAAAATATCTTGGCTTTCTAGGTTTTCTGTTTCTGGTCATTCTTCTGCATGTTTTACTCCTGTTCTCACTCTCCTCCATGGCGCCGGTACTGGATATGGGTACAGCCATTGCGGGTTTAATCGGTTTCTTTTTTGTGGGTGCAGCATTTGGTGCCATTGGATTGAGCGTCTCCTGCTTTACTGAAAATCCCATTGTCGCCGCCGTGCTCACATTTGCCATACTGCTCTTTTTATGGATCTTTGATTGGATGGGAAAAGGAGATTCCGGGGTTGTGTCGGATCTTGCCAGTTACTTTTCGCTCACATCACACTTCAGAAATTTTGTGCTGGGTGTGATCAATACAGCAGATATTTTCTACTTCCTGATTGTTATCTCTATGGGTATGTTGATCGCGCGTCAACGCCTGGTTGCTGAACAGATCAATGGATAAGCGGGAGAGCGTTTATTATGTCTATTAAGTTATCTGAACGGCTCAATGTGCGCCTACAGAATAGTGTGCAGGGCATTATCCTTGCGCTGATTTTGGCCCTCTTTGCTTATGCAACCAATCGTTATAAAACACAATGGGACTGGACCGCCAGCCAGTTAAATACTTTGGCAGAGCAATCGATTACAGCGATTCAATCCTTTGATAAAAAAGTTGTCGCCACGATCTATGCACAAAAAGATAGTGAAGAGGCGTTAAGCTTTGAGCAACTGCTAGAACGTTATCAGCAACATAACAGCCAGATGGAGATTCGTGTCATCGATCCTGAACTCTCCCCTGAAGCGGCTGTACAGGATAAACCGATCAAATTTGGCACACTACTTTTTCGTGTGGGTGAACGCTCAGAGACGCTCACCGATATCAATGAAGAGAATATCACCAATGCACTGGTACGTTTATCCAAAGATGTCCATAAAGTAATCCGTTTTACCCAAGGCCATGGGGAGCATACATTAGAACCTGGATCAACAACCAGCTACAGTCAGTTGGTCTCGACACTTAAAAGTGAAGGCTATGTGGTGGAGCCAATCAATCTGGCAGCCACGGATAAGGTGCCTGAAGATACCGAGGTGCTAATTATTGCTGGCCCAAAGACACGTTTCTTTCCTATCGAGGTTGAACGCCTGCAAAAATGGCTCAAAACACAAGATGGTCATCTGTTGGTGATGGTTGATCCTGGTGCAGAGACTGGATTGGATGATTTCCTTAAAAAAGATGGTATTCAGTTTCTTGATGGATTGGTGATCGATCCGATGGCCCAACTGATGGGTACTGGACCCACAACACCACTATTAACCACATTTGATCGCAACCATCCTGTGACCAAAAATGTGACACTCTCCTCATTTTTACCCACAGCACGTGGTATTAAACTGCTGGCAGAAAATGAAAATGGGGTTCAACCGGTGGAGTTGTTTAAAGGCGCAATGAAAGGTTGGATCGAAATGGGTGATCTGGCGACTGGTCAGGTGGAGTTTAATCAGGGACAGGATCAGCCAGGGCCCATTTTAATGGGTGTTGCCGTGGAGCAACAAAAACGGCGTCTGATTGCTGTAGGAGACTCTGATTTTATCATTGATCGTCTCTATAATATGGCTGGAAACGCCACACTGTTTTTAAATATGCTGCACTGGCTGGCGGATGATGAAAATTTCATTGCTATCAAACCTCGAAAAATTGTCGATTCCAATTTAGCTGTGACAGAGAATCAAGCATTCTGGGCTCAGATTGGTTTAATTATTCTTCTACCTCTCCTGCTGCTTTTGATTGGTGGCGGTGTCTGGTATCTGCGTAAACGTCGATAAGAGTGGAGAAAAACATGTTGAAAGGGAATCTGTTTAAAGGATGGAATCTCAACTTGATGCTGCTTCTTTTTCTCCTGGTAAGCGCATCCATCTTAGGGCTCATGAAAAAGGGTGAAGAGGATGAGGCGGATCAAAAAGAGGAAGATCTTAAACTGAGCCGCTTGGCTGCAGATCAGATTGATAAAATGACCCTGACCGATAAAGAGGGTGTTACGGTTGTTTTAGAAAGGGTAGAAAAACGTTGGCAGGTGGTCAAACCAAAACGGGTTTTGACCAATAATCATGCGGCACAACGCCTGGCGGATCTGGTGAAAGCAAAATCTTCCCGTACGGCAACCGAGAAGATCACAGATGCTAAAATTTATGGTTTAGATAAGCCAGAAGTGACATTAAAGCTGATGCAAGGTGATCAAAGCCTTACACTCTCTTTAGGAAAGAGTACACCAACAGGGGATAAACGCTACCTGCGTGTTGATGAGAATAAGGTAGTGATTATTGCCAATCATCAGGTCTCTCCTATGAATCAGCGATTCCAGGAGTTGCGTGACCGTCAACTTATGCCTAATGTGGTGGTCAATGAGGTCACTCAGGTTGAAGTGCTACGTCAAACGGATGCGCTAAAATTAACCAAAGGAGAAGATTCTGTCTGGCAGGTAATCAAACCATTTAAGGATCAAGCAGATAGTAACCGTGTTTCCTCCTGGCTGAATATGGTGCTTAACTCCAGTGCATTAACCTTTGAGAAGAAAGGGCCGACCACACCACCAGACTGGGTGATCAAACTGGCTGTGGGTGGCAATGAAAAAAAGGTTCGTCTGTGGCGTGTGGAGAAAGATGTCTGGGCACAACGGGAGACAGAGGATGACTGGTTGAAACTAGCCAGCTATCTGGCGGATGATCTTGATAAGCAGGCGGTGGATATGGTACGGCTACGTCCCCTTTCTGGGGCCGCAATTCCACTAAAACTTGCACTCACCTATCAAGGAGAACAGCAACTCACCGCTAAAAAAGAGAAAGATCAATGGCCGAAACCTGCCTGGAGTAGCATTGAAGAGACACTCACCCGTGATGCCTGGCATGCGGTCATGGCGAAGGATTATGGACAGCCTCCAGAACTCACGGTGGTCGTCCATGAAGGAGAAGCACAACAGAAGTTTCTATTCTGGCATCAAGGGGAGTCTTTTGTGATTGCGCCACCAGGACGGCCTGTACATCTGCGGATCACCAAACTCCAAGGAGATGCCTTAGAGAAGGCGGTCGCGGCACTCTATGGTCGTGAGACAATGCAAAAACCTGTTGATGTTAAAAAGAAACCAGAGCAGGAGCAAAAAGCTGCGACAGAACAGCCGATAGAAGATAAAAAAGAGGTTGCTTTAGAAAAACCTTCTGAGCAAGGAGAGGCACAATTTAAAGAGGCCACGGTACCAAAACAGGCTTCTGAGCAGAAGAGCAAAGAAGAAACTGTAGCTCCAGAGGAACCTTCTATGCCTGCGATTGTTGATGAAGAAAAACCGGCAACATCCAAGGCTTCACCGGCTTCTGAATCTGCGGATATGCCTTAAGCAACTTTTTCTCTTTTGAGTAGACCAAATAAAGAGGAGGTGTATTTAAAATCCCTCCTCTTTTTTTATTGGAGAATTTTATCCATGTCAAAGAGAGAACATACCATTGATTATGATCTTTTTTACCATCGTCTCTTCTCTCATCCTCAGATGGTGAAGGATCTGGCAGAGAATTTTATTGACGCTCAGTTATTGACTGGGCTTGATTTAACAAAGATGAAACGCACCAATGTAAAATACCGTGCATCCACAGGAGAGAAACGTCGTGGTGATGTGGTCTGGGAGATCCCTTCTCACTCTGGTCAACGCTTCTTTATCTATCTGCTGTTTGAATTTCAATCGATAAGCGACTATTGGATGAGCGTGCGCTTTATGGTCTATATCGGACTATTATGGCAGCAACGCATCCATGAAAAGAAATTAAAAACAGGCGACCTGCTTCCTGCGGTATTACCTATTGTGATCTATAATGGTACATCACGTTGGAACAAACCGCGTACTGCACATGAACTGGTCAACCTGTCTGATGATGCACAATTATGGACGTTTCAACCAAATATACGGTATCATGTCATTGATGAGGGCGGTTACACGCACCACGAGTTAGAGCAGAAGGACTCCTTATCTGCATTGCTGTTTCAACTGAATCAATGTCGAGATCCTGATCTGTTGATCATGCATATTGATCAACTGCTTCTCTGGTTTGACAGACATCCAGACTGCCAATCTTTAAAACCACTTTTTGCTGAATTAATTCATGAATCCATACAAACGAATCGCAACCATGATTATAAAAAGGTTCCTGAGGATCTGTTGGAGGTTAGAAATATGTTAAGCGAACGAAGGAAAGAGTGGGAGCAACAGTGGCTGGAAAAAGGCATAAGCCAGGGTATAAGCCAGGGTATAAGCCAGGGCATGTGTAAATTTCTGTTACAATTCCTCAAAGAAAAATTTGGTGATGTTTCACCAGATATCATAGAAAAACTGCAACAGGCCACATCCGATGAAATTGAATATTGGTTTAATCGTGCGATCAATGCTGAATCATTGAGTGCGGTTTTTGAGTGAGTATGGCTTGCATGTATGCCAACCTGTTTATCTGTTCTTTATCCTGACTATGGCTCTGCTTTTTTATCAGAAAACGCATCCCTTCCCTAAAGATCAATACTTTGGTGTGGCCATTCAGGTACGTTCTCCAGGCCAATATCATCCCGGTTTGATCTATCGTCATAAGATTGGTGAGGAAGCCCTGCTCTGTCATTTCTCAACCCACTTTAACTCCAGAGTACAACCCCTGCCTGATTACTACTTTTGGGGATATACGCCATTCAGCCTGACAGAGCAGAGAGAAATAGCAACGTTTACAGCCTCCATCCATCGGCAGAAGATTTTAGTCCCTTATGGTTTTGCTTATAATCCGCCCTATTTTACAGAACAGGGCGATCTCCTCCCTAAACCTCTGGGTGAGGGGTTGACCTGTGCAACCTTTTTATTGGCCATCCTTGAGGCAAAAGGCTATTCAATCCTTGATCGAAAGACCTGGACGATACAGCCTGATGATCAAACCTGGCGACAGCAAACACTGGATGCACTCAAAGATCGGGGTACAGAGCCAGAACACCTTCAGGCAATGACCAAAATCATGGACAATGCACTGCGTTATCGTCCAGAAGAGGTGGTTGCCGGGATTATGGCATCAAAGAGGCCGCTCTCTTGTAATCAGGCCCGTAAGATGGGTAAAAAAATTGTCTTAGAGATGGTCGATCACCTGCGGCAGAGAAGAAAATGAGTTTAAGGAGAATATCCGTTTGTCCTGAACCCATAATCTGTGGTACTGATATCCCTAGATGATAAGCTGTGTTGACGCATCTTTTATTAAATGGAGCTCTGGATCACACTCATGAATAATCCTGCCAATACCCACTCGCTCTGGGATCTTATCAGCCAAGCTGGACCTGTTGTTCAGCTGGTTATGCTCGCACTTTTGGTCTCCTCTCTGGTCTCCTGGGGAATGATCTATGATAAATGGCGCCGTTTTCGCAAAATTCGTAAGGAGAGTGCCGCTTTTATTGCTGAATTCTGGAGCGGTATCAGTATGCCAGAGCTCTATCAGATGACCCAGACCCAGTGGCGAAATAACCCTACAGTTACCGTATTTTCTACCGGGTTTCGTGAGTGGAAAAAGTGGGAGCAGGTGGTGGGTAAACCTTCGGATCAGCGACCAGATGCCGGTGAACTTACCTCAAACCTGCGTCGTGCCATGTTAGCCTCCTTAAGCCGTGAGATTGATCATCTAGAGCAAGGATTAACCTTTTTGGCCACGGTGGGTTCCACAAGTCCTTTTATTGGCCTCTTTGGCACGGTATGGGGCATCATGAATGCCTTTCGTGGCTTAGCAGGTGCCAAAAGTACTACACTAACCATGGTTGCACCGGGCATTGCAGAGGCTTTGGTGGCTACAGCAATGGGATTGATCGCCGCCATTCCAGCCGTGATTGCATTTAATAAATTTTCTTCAGATCTACGGCGTGTGCATCAGAATGCAGACAACTTTGGTGCTGATTTTCTCAATATTCTTGAACGGCAAGCGGTCCGAATTCTCAGCCGTCGTTCTTGATTTTATTTCGTTTTATGAAAGATACGGGAGTCAACGGTTATGGGTATGGGATTAGGTGGTGGTCCTGGACGCCATCAGGCAATGAGTGAAATTAATGTAACCCCCTTAGTGGATATCATGCTGGTGCTGCTGATTATTTTTATGGTTACGGCACCACTGTTGCAACAAGGGGTAGAGGTGAATCTTCCCGAGGAGGATACAGCCGCTTTATCCACCACCAATGCAGAACCTCTGGTGGTCTCTGTAACCCGTGATGGCCAACCATCCATTGAAGGCCGTACAGTCACCATGGAGACCTTGGTGGAAAAGCTCACCGCAATTCGTAATAATCGCCCTGATCTAACGATCTTTATTCGTGGAGATAAAGATACCGCATATGGCTCAGTAATGGCGGTGATGGCAGGATTACAACGTGCGGGATTTACGCAGATCGGTTTGGTTACAGAACCGCAATAGTCTCTAATATGGGGGATGTTTTTCATGTTGAGTCGTGAGGCATGGATCTCTTCTACAGCGCTTCATATTGCTGTCGTACTGATATTTCTATCTATCCCCATGACCTCCTCTCTGCCCAAAGTGCCACCCGCGATGAAGGCACGTCTGGTGACACTACCTAAACCGGCCGCTGCTGCACCACCGGCAGCCGTAAAAAAAGAGCAACCAGAACCAATTCCTACAACGACACCTCCTGAACCTCAAATTAAAGAGACACCAAAACCACAGCCTGTTGAGACAGAGTCGGTGGTCAGAGAACAGCCACCCCCAGAGCCAAAATCTACGGTTGTCTTGCCAAAAAAGATACCCCCTAAAACAGTTAAACCCCCAGAGCCACAAGCAGAGCGGTCGCCGCCTCCGGCGCCAACCTCTCAGCCTTTGCTCAGGAAAAAACCGGCTGTGGATAAAAAAAAGCTGGAAGCCAAACGCAAGCTTGAGGAGAAAAAGAAGCTGGAAGCCAAACGCAAGCTTGAGGAGAAAAAGAAGCTGGAATCCAAACGTCAGCTTGAGGAGAAAAAGAAGCTGGAGGCCAAACGCAAGCTTGAGGAGAAAAAGAAGCTGGAGGCCAAACGCAAGCTTGAGGAGAAAAAGAAGCTGGAGGCCAAACGCAAGCTTGAGGAGAAAAAGAAGCTGGAGGCCAAACGCAAGCTTGAGGAGAAAAAGAAGCTGGAGGCCGA
>JBQGBW010000059.1:0-26259 GCA_052043475.1 Magnetococcales bacterium HHB-1 | reverse complement strand
GAGTGTATATTATACCCTTTTTGGCTGGATACATTTCTCTATGGATGTCCTTCCTAAAGTTGAACTGAACGAACGCATGATTATTCAGAGTCTGTTTATGATCCTATTTTTGCTCTGGGGAGGTCATGCCTTTATGCGGTGGTTCTATACTTCCTGGAGTCGTGGTGAAAAGAGATGGCCTTGGCGTTGGTCGTTTTTATCACTTCTGGCGGTGTTGTTGTTTTTTATGGCAGGGATTGGAACCATTGGTGCGGTGCATCAACTGGGGTGGCTCAAAAATGAAGAGCGGGCACTGTTAGTGGATCATGGTTTAAGGTTTCGCTTCAGGTATGTGCAACATGATATAAAGCCCTATCAGGAGATGGTTGAGAATACATTCTATGAAACAGGAGACTATCCTCAGCCAAAAAAAATAACAGATCAATTCTCCTCGACTTTAATCGGGCAGGTGGCTTTAAAAAAAGAGGGGATTATTAAAATTGAGTTTAATCCTAAGCACCCTTTGTTACGTTCATCAATTATGTGGTTAAAGCCAAAGCCAAATAAAGAAAAAAAGCTGGTATGGTCTTGCTATATGATGAACATGCCAGAATCTGTTGTGCCTAGAACATGCTCTTTGATTTAAATGTGTTTACGGAAAAAGGCATATTTTGATTCAAAGTGTTTTTTTGGGCCAAATTTGGTGAGAACGCGCGCACCTTTCTTCTTTCCATATTGATATTCCAAACGCACATAGTGTCTGATATCCGGGCTATAATACCAGCGTTCAAATCCATTCCAACGTGATGCACGATTAAAGCTTTTCCACTCCAGTACCCAACAGTCGAAAATCCCAGCCGGCACTTGAACCCGTTGAACATCTAAAACGTTCCATGATGTTTTGTGGTGTATGATTATATGCTCTTTCTCTGTATTGGGATAATATTGTTTTACATACTCACGCTGAAAAGGAATAAATTTTCCCACATGCAAAGGATAGAGTCGGGCGAAGAGATCCTGAGAGCGATAGATCACTGTACGTTTTATGCCTGCAGGGCTTATTGATTGTTCCTTAATCAGTCCTCGACGCTGCACTGTTGAGGTATAATTCGAGACCATATCCTTATCAATGCGCTTAAATGTCGTGAGCTGTTTTTCAGAGTCAACTTTGGTTACGCTTAATTTATAGCCATCGTTATATTCCCACCAATCACCAATACGCCACTTTGGTGGATTCTTATCCAAGGCGTTAAGTGCGTTTCGATATTTTTTATCACCATCACTCAGTTGCGCATCAGAGTTTGGTTTCCAGAAGTCATCATCGTCGATCTTGCCTTCGCTCAAAAAAGGCGCACAGCCTGAGAGACTCCCGACAAAGAGTAGCAAAAGCCATGTTGTGGTTATATGATTTCTTATGTGAGGGTTCATTTCTGGGGAGTCTCCAACTCTTTGATCAGTTCCTTAGAAAATTTGTGACTACCTTCTTTGCAGGTAACTTTTCCTGATTGTGGAATATTGCATTTAATTTTTTCCTCATAGAATGGCGATATGTTGCGTGTAAAGAGGAAGGCTGATCCAAACAAAGAATTTTTTCCACAAAGCGTTACAGGGTCATCCCAATCAAATAGGCGGATGGGATTTGGTACTACTTCAAGAATCAGAGACTTTTTATTCGAAGAAAAGTAAGCATCAAAACGGAATAGTCGATCAATCTGCTCTTTTCCAACGTTAAGATGGTGTTTCTCAAAAAAGGCTTCACTATAGAGCAACTCTTTTGGTAAAATAATCTTTTTCACTTTATCCTGAAATTCTCTCTTTTGAAGAGTACAGTGTTTAGGATTCCAATAATTGAAAATGAACGGTTGCATTCTTCCTACTCTTTCTTGATACGCTTTTTGGATTGTAATTATTTTTTTTACAAGGTCAACAATACGCTTCTGCTCTTCTTGTTCCAAAGAAGGACGCAACCAATCCTGAATGATTGTGAAGGGGCGTTCGTTCTTTTTCAAACCAATTGGAGGAGAATAGAGATCAATAATATCCAATACAAAGAAGAGGAGAATTAAAAAAATAATGAGATTCCATAGGATCACTTGACGATCGGTTTTCTGAACAGACATTTCTATTCATCCTCTTCTAAGTATCCAAGTTGTTGTTGCGTGCCCTCCCTTAAAGAAGAAAATGCTTTGGTATGATCCAGTGCATGGGGAAGCCAGCGGTATTTTTCATGCCTTAAGCTATCGTATGAGTGAATGCGGGGCGTGATGAGAAAAACAGTCTCTGTTTTTGATACAGCTTGCTCCGTTGAGCCGAAAAGGTAGCCTAGTAGGGGAATATCTTTAAAAAAAGGAATACCGGATTGATTATCTGTGGTTGAGTCGGAGTATAGACCGCCCAGGATAAAGGTGCTCTCTTCTGGTACGAGAACCTGTGAATTGATGGTTTGTCCACTCTCAGAGATTTGTGTATTATCTGTGCTGACCGAAGGTGTTGTATTTTCGATCTTCAAACTGAGCTGAACCAGTCGCACACCAAATTCAGGATCAGCCTCCTGGCTAATCAAACGTGGTATGACATCAATGGTTAAACCGGCTTCAACTGTTTTTGAAACACGTTCAGTTCCATTATCATCATAGGTTGAGAGAATCACTGTGACATCATTGGTATTTTTAATTGTGGCTTGTTGATTATTTAATGTGGTTACACGGGGGCGACTGATTGTTCTTGCTTTATTATCACTTTCAAGTGTTCGAATCAGCGCAGCCAATGCATGGCTACGACCTCGATAGAGGAAAGAGGTGGCAAAGCTTGTCGTTAAACCGGAGATACTATCAACAAATGAAGCGTTGCTGATTAAACTGGATGCGCGTGTATCTGCATTAAAGCCAGAAGCGATGACACCAAGTCTCAGTTTGTTTTGATCATCATCTGAAGCATAGGTTCTGGCTAGAGCAAGCTCTGTTCCTAACTCCTCAGAGAGGCCAACCGAACCGTTGAGGATAATCACTTCAAGTTCAATGAGCGGTGCGGGGACATCCAGTACTGTTTTTATATACGTCTTTATATCATTGACACTTTTTGGTGTGCCATGAATAAGGAGCATATTGCGTGATTGCAGGGTGACCACATGAATCTGGTCAGAAAAAATGAATTTTTCAGATCTGTTCTTTTTTGCTGTTTTCGTTTTTTGGCTTAATCCTTTTGTATGAGAGATCGCAAGGTGGGGAAATCTATTTTTTAAAATGAGTATCAGATCATTCTCAGATATTATCGCCCTCTTGATACGTAGATCATCTTTTGATGACGACTGTTCTTTATTACTGCTACCAGAATAGTCAAGATAGCGCAAAGCGATTGCTAATGAAGAGGATGGAACCTTTTTCTTGTTTGAATACTCATCCAGATAAGTAAGGTGTTGTTTAATTTTTTCTATATTATTCTTAGGTGCTTGGAACAGAATTTTTTTAGAAGAAGTTTCAATAACTTTATATCCTGTGCTCATAAGCATTTTGAGTTGATCCAATAGATATTTTGGCGTTTTATAGATAACCCAATAAGAAAATAGTTCGTCATCTCTCTGCAGAGTTTGCTGGGTTCCTGACTCTTCAGAATGCCCAGAGTTCCAGTTTTCAAAAATTTTAACGATTTTTTTCTCCTTATCCTTTGGGAAAGCAACGGAAATTTTACCATTACCAGTGGATGCAGGACAAAAAAGATCAGGATTAATATGTTCCGACTTAAATTGATTCCTAAAAGCTTCATTCGCTCGAAGCGCATTCCCTACCGCTTCGATTATTGTATGTGTTGCATAGCTATAGATATGAATCTTTCCTTGATGCTTTACCATCTTTAAAGCGTATTGACTAGCAATTTTTTTTATAATCTCTCTTTTTGGACGATTATGGTTAAAGGTATGTAAAATTTTAACGTCTTTTAAACTCTCTCTATCAATTTCAATATTATTCTTGCACCCTTCAAAAAGAGAGTCTAGATAGAGAGCTAATGACATATTTTTCACCAATGGAGGATTATTTGTCTCTTCACCGCTTTGCGGGCATAGTTTATTAGCACCCACCTGACACTGTCCAGCAACGCCATGCAGGGGAGAAGTAAAGAACATTATGTAAATGATTAAAATCGCACCCGCCCTAACCATCCAGAAAAACTCCACAGAATAAAGCGTTTGTTTATAAAAGCATAAATAATAGATGATAAGGCTCTGTATTGCAATGAAAATTATTTTAAAAAAAGATCATAAAAATATATTGCCTTGCTTCTTACCTTGCAGTACTATATATATCAGTCCATTCATTTAGGCTTAGATCGGTAATAATAGTGGTTAGGTCAATGTCTTTTGATTTAAAGAACTTTGTAGAAGCGTATAGGAAACGTAGCAATAAGAGCTATAATCTTTCCCATGCTCTTTTTACGGATACAGGATCCTGTTCTGTGCTTTTTCCCGTTGCAGGAGATCCACAAGCAAAGGCATTTAAATTAAGCCCCTTTAAAGCGATGACTGCCCCAATCACAATTGAACAATATTTTCATTATCTCGTTTATCGAGCCGATACCGATGACAGCTTTATAGAGTGGATGTTAGGATTGCCAGAATCTGTTTATGGTGTGATTCATTTTATCTATAAGAGTGAGAAGGGTAAAAAGGCGGTTGAGAAGCGTCTTAGTCAAAAGGATCTTAAGGATCTTGATGAATTATTGTGTTTCGATGAGAAAGCATACAGTTATTTTTCTCGCAATGATGTCATAGAGATCTTGGTGACTTTCACCAAAGAGTTGAAAAATAGTAACAAGGATATGTTTTGGAGGCTTTTAATCTCTATCTGGTATTTTCTCTATCTTCCGCTGTTTGAGGAACATCTTGCAACAGATCTGAAAACATTACTTTCTCAAACTACTCTTCCAAAACAGAGAGCCTCTCAGGCGATTGACAACGATAGTCCTATGATCGGATTATCACTCTTTGAAGCCGAGGCGTTTGTCTCATTTATTAATGATACCATTGATCCTTCCTCAACAGGAGACTCTCGAACTCAGGCCGTTGCCATTCCAACAGAGTTGCAGCTTTGTTGTATGATACAAAAAGGATGGATAAACAAACCAACCTTCTGTTTGGATCTCTGGTCTCCGACTGAAGATCATATTCTGTTAGATGACACGCGTGATCATGGCGACAGACACTTTGTTAAGTCTGGACGTTCTCAATGGGTTTTTATTGGTGAGAATACGGTCGTAAAAACAAATACCGAAGAAAACGAGCTCATAGGCTTGGAACGCGTTGCTCCTTCTATTCAAGAAGACAGCCATGTTATCTGCTTAACAACGCCTCCTCATAGACGGTTTGTTGCATACAAAGAGCGCCGTGCAGATATCTGTTTACAACTTGTTGCAACAGATGATTTCAAAGGGATATGATGATGTTTTTTGACAAAAAAAGAAAACAAAAAAAGGAGATAGAAGAGCAATTTAAAAATCAGCCTCTTTTTGAGTTGAAGAAAATAAAACCAGAAGAGATTATGAAACTTGTTCAGTCAGATCACAATCTGACTAGTTTCCGCGCGATACATAATAAATTGCGCTCTTCTAGAAAGTGTTCCTATCTAAATAAGGTTAGAATAAAAAAGTTCAAAAAGCTAAATAAGCATTCAGAACGCGATAAGCATATTAAGGCGCTCTATCAATGTGTAAGAAATAAAATTGGTATCCATTTTAAGTATGATATCGATGATAGAGAACAGTTTCATAGAAAAGAGGAACCCACTGGCCTAACTGATACGCACCAATATCAAGAGCGAGGTGATGCACCGTCAGATGTTTTGAATAAAAGTCGTTTTTATGGAATCATCTACTCAAATCTGGAGCATCATTCCCACCAATCTAAACGCTATGGCACCATGAATCCCTTTGATATGGGAATTTATAGTCGTTTGGTGGGGCAACACCAAAGCGCTCATAAAATAAGCCGTTTTTTTGTTCATCCCGATTTACTTTTTAACCAACTACGAGAAGAAGAGGAACTGTTTCAAGATGGAAAGCTTGCCTCTGCATATAATCCGTTCCTTGATGCAAATGTGCTGCAATTAGATGATTCAGATTTACCTTCTGTAGAAGCGTTCTATAATAAGTCATCCCAGGATACCGATTCAGATGTTTCAGAGCAGGAAAATAAAATTAAAAAAATTATCTCCAGCATTCTTCTGGATGCTTTTGCAGAGAGTGCAACAGATGTGCATATTGAACCCGTTGAGGGTAAAACACGGATTCGTTTTCGGGTTGATGGAGTGCTGATTACACATAAAACTTGGGATCACCAATCCATTCAGGCGCGTTTAAGCTCCTTTATTAAACTCCGTGCTAATCTCAATCTGGCCGAAACCAGACGCTTCCAGGATGGCTCCTTTTTAGTCCGTGAAAAACAGAATAGAAAAACCATCGATATTCGTGTTTCGGTTCTCCCGACAACATCAGGAGAAAAAATCGTTCTCCGTCTGCAAAACCACACGCTTTTCGATCAACCTCTTGAAGAACTTGGTATCTCTAAAGGGATGCTCAAGGAGATGATTTATCCCATGCTCTCAGCAAAAGAGGGTTTGGTTATCCTTTCAGGCCCCACAGGATCAGGAAAAACGACGACGCTCTATAGCTTTTTGAAAAATATCGAACGTCAGTCCTCAAAGAATATTATCACAGTAGAGAATCCGGTTGAGATCCATTTTAAAGATCTATTCCAAGTTGATGTGAATGATAAAATTGATCGTAGCTTTAATGATGCTTTACGTGCCATCCTCCGGCAAGATCCCGATGTTGTTATGGTAGGAGAAATTCGCGATAAAGAGGCCGCACGCATGACTGTTCAGGCTGCACGCACAGGACATCTGGTTCTATCCACGCTCCACACAGATTCTGCTTTAGGTATTATTCCGCGTCTGCTCAGTTTTGGCGTAGACAGAATTGATTTGGCTGATGTGCTTACCCTGGCTATTGCTCAGCGTCTGGTTAGAAAACCATGCACAGTATGCAGCGATCACAAGACCAAGAAAAAGGATCTCATTGCAGAAGTTCGAAGCGGCTTTAGAGGCGCCCTAAAAGAAAGAATAAATGAGATAGTCGATATAATAATCAATAACAGTGAGCGCAACATATCTTATTATAAACCAAACGAGAGCAAATGGAATCATTGTCCTCATTGCCATGAGGGCTATAAAGGACGACGTGCGATCTTTGAAATCATCACCCCCAGTCGCGATAAAAAAATAAGACAAGAAATCCTTAAAGAGACACAAGATAGCAACTTTGAGCACGATACTTACCACGACATTCACTCATCAGATTATGAAAATACACGCCGTGGCAAGCAACTATTAGATCACGCCATAGAAGCGATGATCACTGGAGAAACAACTGTAGAAGAGATCTATGAAATTTTTGGTACAAAGTCAGGAACAAAAATATAAAATATACGATTTATAAACAGGTGCTTGTCATGTTTAATTTTCGGATTTCAGCCCAAGATCGTCATACCTATTTTGTCCAGTTTTCCGCATTAATTCATCATGGGATTCCTCTTCATCTTGCGCTCAAACATCTGGGAGATATCACCACCAACACCATTTTAAAAAAAGAGACGCAAAAGATGCAGCATGCCATGCTCAATGGTGTCCCGTTTGAGGTTGTAGTGCAACAACATCCTAAAATCTTTGATGAAGTAATTGTCGGAACCCTGCGCTCTGGTGCCCAAGCCGGACAGCTTCCCAAGGCTTTAGAACAACTGGTCGATTATACTTCTCAAAGAGATCGTGCCAAAAGAATTTTTGATCAGTTAAAAATCTATCCAATCATTCTTACAGTCTCCATGATCGTGTTTTTGGGCTTTCTTATTACATGGTTTGTTCCAAAAATGAAAGATGTTTATGCGGTGCTTAAAATTGATATCGAAAATACCTCCTTTCTTTTTCAAGAGAGCAATACCTTCATTATCGTATTTATGCTCTTTGTATTATTGCTCTTTTCTCCTTTCATTATTCCACTCATCTCTCTGCTTGATCGATCCACCCGCATTCATCTGCATAGAATCATGCTCAATTTTGAGCTGATACGATTTATCTCCATTGAGCGGTTCGCACTCACACTCTCTCTCCAACTGGCAAACCAGGTGGAAATTTTAAACGCCTTAAGAATCTCTGCTCAAGCCAGTGCCAATCTGCACATACAACAGCAGATTGAATACGCAATAGCACATATAACCTACGGAGATACGCTCCATCAAGCCCTGAGTCGTCTGCAACTCTTTCACGGCTTTACACTCGATATGATACGTTCCAGCGAGGAGACCGGTGACTACGCTGAGGCTCTGAATTCTGCTGCGGACTTCTTAAAACGTGTCATCAATCATAAAATTGCTGTTTATAGTGAACGGGCAAAATATATCATTATTTTATTCTTTGGTGGCATGATCCTTTGGATCATGGTCAGCGCCTTTGCACCAATGTTTGATAAACTCTCCACTGCACTATCAACAGGCTTTTAGATAATAAGGAGACATTCTAATGCAAACCAAAAAAGATTTTATCACACAATCCATGCTTGATGATCCAGAAGAACGAAAAAAAATCCAAAAGAGACTGGATCAAGATAGCTTTAATCACAAAAGCTTGGCACCTCGTGTTTTACACTTTGCCAATCAACAGCAAAATGGTTTTGTTGTTGTATTGCAAGGAGAGTGGGGCAGAGGAAAAACGGATGTTCTAACACGTATAGCTCTAGAGACATATGAAGAGAGAACAGACGGTAACACCATTGCACGGAATGCGCTTTGGCTAAATCCATGGAGCTATAAAGAGCAGGATCTGTTTTTTCCTCTTTTAAATCTTATCGAAGCGCGTCGTCAAAGACTTTTAAAAGATTGTCCATCCAGACAAAAGAAGGACGCAGATAAAGATGCAAAAGATCGGATTGACAATCTTTTACAGGCTGCAAAGATGCTTGGCTTTGTTGTTGATCCAGGCATCATGATAGGCGCTAAAACAATTGAATTTTTGACAGAAAAGTACGATGAACTTGATAATCAACTCATTGAAGTAGATGCAAAAATCAATGGAGCAGAGCAAGATCTTATTGAAATCCAGGCAGGTCAGAATAAAGAAAAACAGGATGTTGATGAAGTTAAGGTGAGCCAGAAAAAAGAAACCGGCTTGAGTGCTGTTACTAAGAACATTTTAGGAAATATAAAGGGATTATTAACCTCTGTTAAAAAAGCAAAAAGTATTGCAAAAGAGGCAAAAGCGTCTAAACAGTCAAAGAATACAGATATTGGGAATGCTTTCAATGCAGATCCATACACAGAATTATCAACAACATTTAATGAGATGGTAGGGGACTTGATCCATCTACAAAACGGGCATTGTGAACCACCAAAAGACCCTTCCAAACAACGTCTGATTATCTGCATTGATGATATGGATCGCTGTTTTCCTGATAAACAGGTTAAGTTTATGGAGGCAATCCATTTTCTTACAGCAACCAGAGCACCTGTTATCTTTGTTATTGCATTAGATCCAAAGCCTCTTGAAGCAGCAATTACTAAACAATATGGAGAAAAAGTAATTGATAGCAAAGGCTACCTGGATAAGATCTTCTCCTATCGTCTCTCTTTGATCCCTGTCTCTAACCACTACCTCAAAAATCGCACTGCACAACTCATAGAAAAACAAAATGAAGCCTTTTTCAGATTATTTAGAGAAGAAGATTATAATAATGAAGTGAAAGATGTTAAATACGTAGCGAATTGTTTCAATGATGCATTAAATATTCATTCTTTACGAAATCCCAGGATGATTGAAAAAATATCCTTACGCTTTGATGCATTCTGCGTCTTTTTGGAATCTGATATTCAAGGGGGTACAGATGATTTGAGTAGGAAAGTCTATGGATGTCTTAAAATTTTATTGAGCAACTCATATCATTTGACCAATCTGATCCGTTGGCTTGCACTTAACGAACGATGGCCCTCATTAACAATGATTTTAAAGGAAAAGATTGATTATAGCGCATTAGGTGAAAATAATGGGATTCTTGGAAGAACCTGTACCGCTCAGAATGATCCGGTATTCAAAGCCTTTTATAGTTGCTATATAGATATCATAGACTACTATATAAAGAATAAAACAAACCCGCGTTTAAATGACCTCCCCTCAAGAGAAACCTATCCAGATCTGATAGATTTCTTCATAGCGATCCAAAACGATAAAGAATATACCTCAACAGCGTCTGCTCAAAGAGGAGCAACAGACCCCCATTTAGAAGCTGCACGGGACTTTTTTCTCTTCGAACATATCCTCCAATACTTTAATGTTATCTAAGACATTTCTTTGGATTTCCTTATGAGCAGTTTAAACAGAGAAGAGCTCTATATCTATCTTGGTAAAGACCGATGGGTATGGTGGCTCTATAAAGATAAAATCTTTGATATGCCAGGGCAAAAGAGCGTTCTCTTCCAAGAGAACGACGACCAGAATGTTGAAGAGATTCTGGCTGAAATTCTACAACATATCATTCAAGAAAATAAGCACAGTTCAAATAAGATTAAACTCCATCTAATTCTTGATCATCGTTGGACACCAATCTCTTCATATCAAGAGATTGGCTCTGAGAATCCTTTCGCTTATGCAGAAGATCTCTTTCTTGTGCCGCACAATTCTTCTATCTCTTACGCGGCGCATCCTCTGTTCTCTAACTTTACAAAAGAGACCTCTCCCTCTCCACATGTTTATGCTTTTGAACAGGGAGACTATATTCAAAGGCTGATTACAACAATCAATAAACAATGGGGGAATATTACGTCACTTGCATTAATCGCTCCTAAACCGTTGTTGGTATTTCAGTGGCTTGCGGGAATAGAGTGGAAAGATTTCTCAGATCCAGATGAGAACAAAGGTCTGGGATCTTATGCTGCTCTGGATCTTACCCATGATGAACTCATTATCTATATGGTGAATGCACCACAGGAAAAAGTTTTCGCAACGCCTGTCCCTCTAGGTTATCAAGATTTTATTGAGAAGATAAAAAATAACTATGACTGTATAGAGAAGAAAGCGATCAATCTGTTGAAGGATAGAGATTATTTCGAACAGATCATAGATCTTCCCATACAATCCCCAAAGCAGAACAGCTTCATTGATTATTGGTACAATTTCCATGGTGATAAATATCTCTTCAATCCGCTATTGAATCAAATCGTTCTTTTTCTTATCCGGGCAATCCATCATTTTTCATATGATCACTTTGGTGGCTTGCCTGAAAGAATCTATCTGCTTGGCTACTTTAGCCAACTTAACGGTATTGATGTCTGCTTAAACCGGCTGGCTAAAGAAACTTTGGCTGAACGTTTGACCAGTGGAAATGAGATCAAAGAATCTATACAGAACGGAGATCTGTTATCATTTGAACTTCAACAGGATTTAAACTATCAATGTCTAATAGGTAATATGATTCATAATCGAGCTTATTATAATCAGATCAATTTTCTTCTTGATGATCACCTCAGTAACCCGCTTTCGCTACAAAAAAGAAACCTGGAATTTAATGAAGACGATCAACATATCGATTTTTCTGATAAGTGTAAGGGGGATGCGCCAAAAAAACCTTATCATAAGCGAAATCGATTTAAGCATGCTCGTAAAAGATCAACTTCTAAGACGATAAATCATCCAATTAATGAGACACCAAAGGGTTGGAAGTGGAAATTTATGTATGTCATGTTGCCTCTTCTTATTCTCTCTTTTATCTATTGTGATTTTATAAGACTCAAAACAACCTATGAGATTTTTGGTTTCCAATTCTGTGGACCAGATAAGAAAGAACAGACATTTCAGAGCGTCGCTGGAAAATATCACTTGGCACGTATTCAAGCACTATCCGCGCCATCTTCAATTCATCATGGGTCAAAAACACTCCTGGATGTGATTGAAAAAACCTACGATATTGAACGTCTGTCAGAGATAAAGATTGAAAGCACACGCGATGGAAAAACCTATACCGATAGCGTCGATATCACCATCAGAAGTAATGATAACCTGTGTGATACTGACTTTTTTGAAGAATGTAAACAGAAGGAGTTTCATACAAATAAGTCTGTCTATAATATTCAATATAAAGAGGAGGCCAAAAATGAATAATCGTTCTATCAAGCTATTTTCTCTTAACCTATCCATGGGCACATTTCTCTATGCGATTTTGATTATCTTTTTAGTGCTCTACACCCTTGCACCGGAAGAGAACAAAGGTTCGCTTTATCAAGAAGAGATTATAAGATTAAAAAAAGATGAGCGAAGTCGATATAATTTTAATCAGAGTATACACATTACTCCTGCTCGAATAATCATTAACGAGCTTGCAAAAAAATATAAAA
This sequence comes from Magnetococcales bacterium HHB-1, assembly GCA_052043475.1. Lineage (GTDB taxonomy): Bacteria > Pseudomonadota > Magnetococcia > Magnetococcales > JBQGBW01 > JBQGBW01. The sequence continues at coordinate 13,859 of JBQGBW010000059.1, read as the reverse complement.
TTGAGGTATCTATAAGAAATCTGGCCAGGGGTGTCAGAATCAATGCGCATGGTGATCTGGCAAATATGCTCCGTTTTATGTTCTTACTGGAGAAATCACAGGCAAAAATCAGCCCGATGACCTTAAGACCCGATAGTGGCGCAATTTTTAACAGCTATTTTGTTCATCTAAAAGCTGAGGTGACATGGAAAACAGATCCGATTGATGTGATCAAGAAACTAAAAAAGAAAGATAAAACACTTTTAAGTGCATTCGCAAAATTTGACGAGCAACTCAAACCCTATACAAAGATGGATCGGAAAGGTTGGCGCAACTTCAGGCAGCTTGTTGAAAAACAGTACCAGATTATCTATATTGATGCAGCCAATAAACGGGTCTCATTTAAGGGAACTGATTTTTTTTATGATCAGGGTCAAAGCGTTTATATCTCAGAAGGTCTTGTAAATCACTATGAGGAGGTCATCGTTGAAGTGGTCGAGGAAAAACGAGTCCAGCTACAATTTATTCCAAAACGAAAAAATGAGAAAGATAAAGAAGAGCACAGTATAAAAGTATGGATCTATTGGAAACAATAAAATGGGGTGTGATCTCTCTATCTGTATCATACCCTATTGCGCTTTTTGGTCGTTGGTTGTCTTTTTTTGATTCTAGCGTATGATGGAACGGTGTTGTTATCGCTGCTCCCTATGATTTATATTAAAGTCTATAAAAATGATAAAACGATCATGGATGTTGATGCCCTTAAAGAGTGTTCAGGGGATTCACAACACCAAATCCCATGCTCTACTTCCTGCTTTTAAAGATCCAGATAAAGATGGTCTCCATCTGCTATCTCCCTCTTTGCTACACCTCTGGACACCCTGGTGGATGATCGGTGATCGTCATGATATCGAGGCGATCTCCTGGCCGGATTCCATGCAGTGGCAAGCCATTGAAGGCATATCCAGTCATATGGAGACGGTGATCTCTTTTAAGCATCTGACGGATGTTTTAAACCAGTTGGAGAAAACAGCCGCCGCACTCTCTGTTGCAGAAGCGATCAATACCCTTTTTCAATCTCGAAAGAAGCGGTGTCATCGGCTGCAATGGCGATGGCAGCAGCAGGATTTTAACTTAGATCTGACCACGCCTCAGGTGATGGGAATTATCAACAATACGCCAGATTCATTCTCTGATGGTGGAGCTCATTTCTCTACTGAGCAGGCTGTGGCGCATAGTCATCGCTTGATTGAGGCGGGGGTTGATCTCTTAGATCTGGGGGGAGAGTCTACCAGACCTGGAGCGGAGTCGGTCTCTGTAGAGGCAGAGATGGATCGGGTGATTCCCGTGATAAAGCGGCTCAGAGCAGAAGGGGTTACACTACCGATATCTATTGACAGTCAAAAACCCCAGGTGATTCTTGCTGCTTTAGATGCAGGCGCCTCTATGGTTAACGATGTGTCAGGCTTGCGTGGCCCTGATCTAAAATCCTCTCCCAGTTTAGAGCAGCAAAATCTTTTAAAAACACTCGCCTCATATGGTGTGCCGATCATCATGATGCATATGGCCAAAACACCTGAGGTGATGCAGCAAGATCCGCAATATCATCATGTATTGATTGATATCTACCATTTTTTTCAAGAACGGCTCGATTTATGTGCGCAATATGGTATCTTACCAAAGCAGATCATCCTTGATCCTGGTATCGGTTTTGGTAAAACAGATCAGCATAACCGGCTTCTGATACAGGGGTTGGGTTTTTTTGCAGGTCTTGGCACATCACTCTTATTGGGTGTCTCACGAAAACGTATCATCGGTTCTCTTACCGGTGTTGCGTCTGCACCAGCACGTGATCCAGGCAGTCATGCCTTAGGGTTATTGGGACTGCTGCAAGGCGCACAGTTTTTAAGGGTTCACGATGTGGTGGGCGCACGCCAGACCATTGATGTCTATCGAGGGATGGTCGATACCTATCACGACTGGATTATCTGAATAAAAGTTTAAAGGAGTAGGAGCGCATGGTCACAGAGGCAAAAAAAAGTACCACAGATCAAACGGCCACCATTAAAACCAGCAAACGACGTATGTTTGGCACCGATGGTATCCGCGGCCCCTCCAATGCGCACCCCATGACCGCCGAGATGGTACTCAAAATTGGTCGTGCGGCAGGTAAGGTTTTTCAGAATCATAATGATCGACGCCATACTGTATTGATCGGTAAGGATACTAGGCTCTCTGGCTATATGTTTGAATCGGCACTCCAGGCGGGTTTTACCTCAATGGGAATTAACTGCCTTTTAGTTGGGGTGATGCCAACGCCGGCGGTGGCTTTTCTAACGCGTGCATTTCGTGCCGATGCGGGTGTGATGATCTCTGCCTCGCATAACCCTTTTCAGGATAATGGGATTAAATTTTTTGGTCCCGATGGCATGAAATTGCCCGACTCTAAGGAGTTAGCGATTGAAGAGGCACTCTTAGATCTGGATATGAACCAGTTCCAACCCGAACCGCGTGGTATTGGACGCGCTTTTCGTATTGATGATTCTGATGGACGCTATATCGAATTTTGTAAAAACAGCTTTCCAAAACAGTTACGGCTGGATGGTTTAAGAGTGGTCCTCGACTGTGCCAATGGTGCAGCATATAAGGTGGCACCACGGGTGTTCTGGGAGTTGGGCGCTGAGGTGATTGCCATTGGTGATCAGCCGAATGGAATCAATATCAATGATGGTTATGGTGCACTTCACGCAAAAAGATTACAGAATAAAGTCAAAGAGGTGAGAGCGGATATTGGTATCGCCTTAGATGGCGATGCGGATCGACTGATTGTCTGTGATGAACAGGGTAAGATTTTAGATGGTGACTATATTTTGGCCATGTGTGGTTTAAGTCTACATAAGAAGGGTGAGCTCCAGGGCAATGGTTTAGTCGCCACAGTGATGTCCAATCTTGGCTTAGAGCGTATGCTTAAATCTCACGGTCTTAAATTGGAACGGACTCAGGTGGGGGATCGTTTTGTATTAAAATCGATGCTTGAGAAAGGGTTTAATGTGGGTGGTGAACAGTCTGGCCATCTGATTTTCTTAGATCATAACTCCACCGGTGATGGTTTAATTGCTGCATTGCAGGTCTTAGCGCATCGTGTTGAAGAGGATAAACCGCTCTCTCAACTGGCCTCACTCTTTGAATCGGTTCCTCAGATTCATCGTAATGTGACGTTTCACCCTGGCAGCAGTCCTTTAGAGAAAGAGTCTGTACAGCAGGCAATTGAGGAGGCCAATAAAGCGTTGGGCGATATGGGGAGAGTGTTGGTTCGAGCTTCGGGTACGGAACCTAAAATCCGTGTGATGGTCGAAGGGGATGATGCCCAGAAGATTCAAAAAATTGCCGATCAACTGGTGGCAACCATTCAGAAATAGATTGGCTGAAAATCGACTTTTGTGCTTTTTTTTTGGCAGGAAGTCTGTTATAAATTAAATTCACAGATTGCTATTTTTTTGGGATATCTCCACATTGGCGTATGCCAATGTGGTTTCAGCTTTAGGCTCTTTTTTTGTTTCGATGCTTGAGGCAAGAAAACGCTTTTTCGAATAAGGCTTTATTTTAAAGCCAGAACTTGTTCACTCTTATTCAGGAGGGAAAACCATAGCCAGGCACGCTCGAGACCGGTCTTTACCCCCGGCCGATAGTACCCGTACAAACGAACGAATTAGGGTTCCTGAAGTACGTCTGATCGACGAAAATGGTAAGCAGGTTGGGGTTGTCCAACGTGACGATGCGCTGCGTCGTGCACAAAATGCTTCCCTTGATCTGGTTGAAGTGGCACCTAATGCACGCCCACCCGTGTGCAAAATTATGAACTATGCCAAATTTAAATACCAGAAGTCGATCCGTGAACGCCAAGCACGGAAAAATCAGACCCGGGTGGAACTCAAGGAGATCAAATTTCGTCCTGCAACGGATAAGCACGACTATGAAGTCAAGCTGCGTAATATCCGTAAATTTCTTGATGCCGGAAATAAGGTGAAATGTACACTTCGTTTTCGTGGTCGAGAGATGGCACACCAGGAGTTGGGCGCTGCCCTTCTGGAACGGGTCGAAGAAGCGGTAGTCGATATCGCCAAAGTTGAACAACAACCCAGATTGCTCGGACGCCAGATGACCATGGTGGTTGCTCCCTTGGCAACAACCAAAAAGAAAGGGGGCTGATGCCAGAATCTCTGGTATAGATAAGGATGCTCAAATGCCCAAAATTAAATCTCATCGTGGGGCCGCAAAACGTTTTGGCCGTACCGGAAGCGGTAAACTAAAACGCAATAACGCCTTTAAACGCCATATCCTGACCAAAAAAACCCGTAAAAGAAAACGGAACATGCGTCGCTTAAGCTTGATCGCCGATGCCGACGTGGCCGCCGTACGTAAAATGCTTCCTGGCATCTAATACGGTTATTTGATCTGGAATTTTTGGCTTAATTTAAGCCTGATAATCACCGGCATGAAGGAATTTTGCCGGTGCTGTGTGGACGACCTGACACCGAGGATAGTCCCACATAAACCATGGAGGAACGCATGCCCCATATTAAACGTGGTGTTACATCACATAAACGACATAAAAAAATCCTCAAACAAGCGAAGGGCTATCGAGGACGGAATCGGACCTGTTTTCGTGTTGCTGTGGAACGGGTGGAAAAAGGGTTGCAGTACGCCTACCGCGACCGTAAGGCCCGTAAACGGGAATTTCGCCGTCTCTGGATTGTCCGTATCAATGCCGCTGCACGGGAACATGGACTCTCCTACAGCGTTTTTATGAATGGGCTGGGTAAGGCCGGGATCGAACTGGATCGTAAAGCACTTGCCGATATTGCTGTAAGAGACCCTGAAGGTTTTGCATCCTTAGTTGAGAGCGCAAAAGCCGCGCTTTAAAATATTTTTTTAAACAACCATTTGGTAAACATCATGGATTGCGATCTCATTCCTGGAATTTTTCGATTTAGAATCTCACTAAATCGCTCGCGTTATCCGGAAATGGATGCAGATACCACACGATGAACCTTTGAATGGTCTGTTGATCTGAAATCTATAAAATAGGGACTCCGGTAACGGAGTCCTTATTTTTTTTTGATCCTTTTTTAATTTAAATTTTATCGCTTATTAGACGATAATTCTATTCTTGGTGGTATAAAGATGCTCGAACAACTGCAACTGATTGAAGCAGATGCATTAAATATCTTGGCGGACGCCCAATCTGAAGCGGAGGTGGAATCTGTTCGTATTCAGTTTCTGGGTAAAAAAGGGCCGCTCACACAGCTTCTGCGTGGCCTTGGTAAGGTTGCTCCTGAGGAGCGTAGGAAAATTGGTCAGCGTGCCAACGAGATTAAAAAAGATATCTTAACGCAGATTAATCATAAAAAAGAGGTGTTGCAAAAAGAGGCACTGGAGATCCGTCTTAAAAAAGAGCAGATTGATGTGACACTGCCCGGACGCAAAAGAGAACTGGGAGGTGTTCATCCTGTCACCCGGGCACGGGAGGAGATCGAACAGATCTTTCTGCGTTTAGGGTATCAGGTGGCATCAGGACCTGAGATTGAGACCGACTGGCATAACTTTGAAGCGCTCAATATTCCCGCCGATCATCCCGCCCGCGAAATGCACGATACATTCTATATTCCTTCGGATCAGCAGGGAAGAAAACGGGTGCTTCGTACCCACACCTCACCGGTACAGATTCGGGTGATGGAGAATCAGAAACCACCACTTCGGGTGATTGCGCCAGGAAAGGTTTTTCGTTGTGACTCCGATATCACCCATACACCGATGTTCCATCAGGTGGAAGGATTTATGGTGGATCATGGGGTGCACTTTGGTCAACTTAAGGGGTTATTAATCTATTTTCTTAAAGCATTCTTTGAGCAGGATCTGCCGGTGCGGTTTCGGCCCTCCTTTTTTCCTTTTACCGAACCCTCTGCTGAGGTAGACATGGGCTGTCTGTTCTGTAAAGGCTCTGGATGCCGTGTCTGTAAAGGTAATGGTTGGTTAGAAGTTCTGGGGTGTGGCATGATCCATCCCAATGTGCTGAAGAATGTTAAAATTGACTCTAAAACCTATTCAGGCTTTGCTTTTGGTATGGGTGTGGAGCGTCTGGCGATGCTAAAATATGGGATTGGTGATCTACGCACCTTCTTTGAAAACGATATCCGCTTTTTAAAACAGCATGCTGGTTAATTAATGGTTCATACAACCATATCAAGTGATAAGATCCATTTTATGCCCCCGCTAGAGGCAAATCGATTATGAAGTTTACAAAAAAATGGCTTCAGGAACATCTTCCTGTGACCCTCTCCGCTGAAGAAATCGGCGAAAAACTGACCATGGCTGGATTAGAGTTGGAGAGCCTGGTTAATTTAAATGAAGGCTTTGAGCAGGTTCGTGTGGGCTATCTGGAGAAGGTAGAGAAACATCCCGATGCAGATCGTTTAACCGTATGTCAGGTACGTTTGGGTGAATCAACATCAACCATTGTCTGTGGTGCAACGAACCATAAAGCAGGTGATAAGGTAGCGGTGGCGCTTCCTGGTGCAAAATTGCCTAATGGGATGAAGATTCGTAAGGGAAAAATTCGTGGTCAGGTCTCTGAGGGGATGCTCTGCTCTGAGCAGGAGTTGGGCTTGGCTGAAGAGGCCGAAGGGATCATCATTCTTCCTGAAGATACACCGGAAAACCAGCCGATCGGTGAGGTTCTGGATCGTAATGATGATCTTTTTGAGTGTGACCTCACGCCCAATCGGGGTGACTGTTTGGGGGTTCGTGGTATCGCCAGAGATTTAGGGGCAATCCTTGCTCTGGATATGAAACCCTGTCTACCCCAAGTGGAGATTGATGCGTCTATCGCAGAAAAATATCCTGTCGCCATTGAGATTAAGGACCCTGAAGGGTGTCCCCGTTATACAGGACGTGTGATTGAAGGGGTGAAGGTTGGACCAAGCCCCTTATGGTTACGTAATCGTTTAGAGGCGGTGGGTATCCGCTCGATCAATAATATTGTTGATATTACGAACTATATTCTCATGGATTTAGGCCAGCCTCTGCACGCTTTTGATCTGGAGCAACTGGCCCCACCCATTGTGGTCCGTTGTGCGGATAAAGATGAAAAGCTGCTCACCCTTGATGGTGAAGAGCGGACACTCTCTTCAAATATGACACTGATTGCTGATCAAAAGCGGGCTTTAGCCTTGGCAGGGATTATGGGGGGAGAGAACAGTGGTGTTGAGGAAAGTACCACAACTATCTTTCTTGAATCTGCCTATTTTAATCCAGTGAGAACCGCACGCACGGGTCGTGCACTCAATATTCTCAGTGATTCGCGTTACCGTTTTGAGCGTGGTGTTGATCCAGAGGGGATTCTCTTTGCCTTGGATCGTGCTACCGCATTGATTATTGAACTGGCTGGTGGAAGAGCAGGACCATCGATCACAACTGATGCGGGAAGTTGGCAGCCTGTGGAACCGATTGGTTTTCAGGTTAAGAGAAGTAACCAGTTGACCGGATTAAAACTCTCTGATGAAGAGAGCCTGGAGATTTTGACCCGTTTGGGATGTGTGGTTACAGAGAAAAAGATGGACCATATTTTTCTTCAACCGCCCTCTCACCGTCATGATCTTCTTAAGGAGGAGGATCTGATTGAGGAAATTGTCCGGGTTTATGGTTACGACCGTGTTGATGTGGAGATGCCTTCTGGTCCTAAAGAGGCACCACCACGTGGGGCGCGGGAAAAACTTAAAAGGGCGACGCGTCAATCTTTAACCGCTCTGGGTTATCTGGAGGCGATCAACTACGCGTTTTTAGAGCCAGAGAAGTTAACCGCATTCTCTTCATCACCGAAGCCTGTCCGTCTTTTAAATCCAATCTCTGAAGAGATGGCAGAGATGCGGACCACACTGGTTCCTGGTCTGGTAAATACCGCACAATATAATCTAAGTCGTGGCAATCACCGTTTTCAGATCTATGAGATGGGTCGTGTATTTTTGGAATCAGAATCCCTTGAGGAGGTTGAAAAACTGGCGGGGGTGATCTCTGGTGCGGCCTCAGATCGGGCTTGGTTTGAAAAAGAGCGGATTCGGGACTATTTTGATCTAAAAGGTGATCTGGAGACGCTACTTGAGGAACTCAATGCGCTATCCGTACAGTATCGTCTCGCTGGACCAGAATTTTTGCATCCAGGACAGAAAGCGGAAATTACCGTGCGACTGGGTAAAAGTGTGGAGGTTTTAGGTTGGATGGGACAGTTGCACCCTTCATGGCAGAATCAGTTGGCGCTCTCACAGCCAATCTATCTTTTTGAGTGGGATCTCTCGATTCTGCAAAAGATTGCTTTTCGTGCAAAAAAATCAGTGACCATCAGCCGTTTTCCACCAGTTCAGCGTGACTTTGCTTTTATTGTAGAACAGAGTCTGGCTGTGGAGGAGGTGTTTCAGGCGATCCGTCGTGTGGACCGAAATAAGTTGATTCAGGATGTCACACTCTTTGATGTCTATACGGGTGAGCATGTGCCTGAAGGGAAGAAAAGCTTGGCATTGGGGCTGTTTTTGCAGTCTACTGAGCGGACCCTGGATGAAAAAGAGATTCAAACGCTCTCTGATCGGGTGATTGAGACGATGCAAAAGCGTTTTGATGCCATACTGCGTGGATAGTTGATCTAATTGAAGGTGCTTATCGTCTTGATGAGCACCTTTTAGATCAAAGCTCTGGCTAAAATGGTATCATAGCCTGAAGTAATGGCCTCAGAGAGTCGGATGTTACGGGATTGATGGGCTTCATCCAGTTGCAATGCGTAGGTTTCTCCTGCACGAAACAGTGGGTTTTTGAGGTGCAGAAGATAGATTGTATTATTATTATGTTTCTGAAAAGCCAATACAGGAAGGCGTAGATCCGTGCCATCGGTTGTGACCAGGTAGGCTGCAAATTGATTACGGTTATCCAACCAGAGAATATCCAGATCGAGTGTTTTATTAGGGTAGCGGATGAGGTGGCGGATCAGGCCAAAACGGATCTGATCCAGTTGATGTTCAGACTCCGCCAATCCCATTAACTGGTTTACGCGAATGACACGACTTTTATCTGATTCAAAGGTACGAAAAAGTTGTCGATCTTTAATTTCAGGCGTTTTTTCTCCCTGCCAGAAGTGCGTGTTATCGCTCTCCTTACGGGTATCGTTGTGTTGTGTTAAAACGGCTGAACTTTTTGAGAGGGCCAGATTAAAACCGTAGCGATCTTTAAAATTTTTCTCACTCAACCGGCGACGATCCCGAATCAGGCTATGGAGGGTGTTAAAGGTAAAGAAGATGCAGTGTTCCCGATAGGTGATAAACATCGGGGGGCGTCGGCGCTGAGGCGGAAGTTGTGTCAGTGATTTCAGCCATTTTTGCATCAACTGATCACGATCTAATGCACTGGACGTTAGATAAAATGGGCTGGTCACCACCTTTGAAGGCAGGGAATCTTCTTTATAGCGCAACAGTTCACGCTCCTCTTCCATGGCACTGATTAACGGTGCGAGAGAGAATGCAAGAATACGGCCCTGAGAATCCCCCTTTGGTGAAAAGAGTGGCGCATCATCGTGGGCAAAAGGGATATAGAGTGCATGATCGCGGTTAACCAACTCAGCCAGTGGGAGTAGGGTCAGTCGTGGTACATAACGGCGATTCCATGCATCAATTGTTAAAAAGTGATCTGTATTCCAGCTTAAAGGATCGATACGGCTGAAGAGCTGGATCAAAAGATAGAGTTGTTGAAAATCGAGGGGCTCCTGGCTGGCGGACTCTGGTGCATGGCGCTCTAAAGGGGCATTTAAGTGGGTACGTGATAAGAGATGGCGATGTTCATAAGGGTTCTCATAGGACCAGATTGCATAGAACACCATATTGCACAACTGATACATTGAGGCCAGACCATCCTGGCGATAGCGTAACGCGGCAAGATGTTGTAACAGCCAGAATAGCTCCAGTGTACGAAATGCCGCCAGGCGGAATCGGGGCCGTAGGTGAACAAAACGGCGATTGGGCTGTCGATAGTCCAGTTCCATCTGAATGGCAAATGCCTGTAAAAGATGTTTTAAGAGTTCAATACCACGATCCAGCAAGGTCTCTTTAGCGATATTATCAGGAATACCACCACCGCGCCGATATTTATAGTAGGCTGCCTCTAAGTGAGGAAAAACGAGATCCACTGCTAAAGCGATATGCTGAAAGCGTAGTGCGGTTGTAATCGCTTTATGGCGGTTCAGTTTATTGAGATGTTGGGTCACCTCTTGAAAAAGGGTTGGGGGAGAGGAGAGGTGATCTTCCCAGAGCGTGCGCAGTTTATCGGGGTCATTTTCAACCTGTGCCTGAGAACTCCAGCGCAGACGGGAAAAATGAATCTCAGGATCACGTTTCGGCAACCCCATACCAAAAAAATGGCGTTTGGCAAGGGGCTCTGTAATAAACTTGATCAGGCGTTGCAGAGGATTCTTGGCCATGGTGATCCCTATTTAAGGCTGCTCTTTTTTGGTTTCTGGTGCGGGATTGACTTCACGTATCTTATTACGCTGCAAGGAGAAAGAGAAGGAACCCGAGAAGAGTGCCCGTTCCATATGCATCACTCTCTGGTCGTAGTTTCGTAGAATGCCCCGTATACGCCGACCATTGTTTAAAATCACCTCAACCGATTTATTCTTTAACAAGGTCAGTTGGTCAATGGCTTCAATGCGTTTGATATCGGTTAAAGAGATGGTTCGTTTAAAGGTCTCTTTTTTATCAATCTGCCTGAAAATAAGCTGGTTATCATCCTGTTTTATAATATAGCCACTGATACTTCGGCCTGTGTTTCGGTGCAGAGTTACCGGTTTTTTATCAATACGATCAATCTGGCGTTTGATACGCGCAACCTGTTGCTGCTCTTTAGAGGACGCCTTTGGTGTGGCCCGGGGCATGGGCAGAGAAAAATTCTCTAAAAAGGTATCGTTAGAATCGGAGGATTCTTCTGCATAGGAGGATGGTTCTGAGGTAGAACCTGTGGAGGAGGCCGTTTTGTTCGTTCCATAAGTGGTGGAATATCCCTGCGGGGAGTTTCCTGATGCGGTTACACCAAAAGTTGTGGGTTCTGGCATGGATCCACCAGAAGTTGAAACGGTCGATGTTGATCCATAGTCATGGTAGGGAGTAGAAGTGACACCAGAGACGCTTGTCCCGCCAGTTTGAGAGGGAAAAGTTCCACCAGTTTGAGAAGGAAAATTGGCGGTATGATCTCCTGAAGCGCTGTTTAAGGCTTGATTTTTTGTAAAAGCGGACTGTGACGATATGGAGGCATTAAAATCGGGTGCAGATCCAACCATGGGACTGTTCTGTCCTGGAACCTTCATGCCCATATCTTCAACTTTCTGAAGTGCCTGCTGCATGGATATTCCTGCTTTGGGTTCAGGCAGGTTGTTTGCATCAAGCATTCCTGCGTTTGGAGATCCACCAGGAATCGGCGGGCCACCAGGCTGACCAGGAATCTTAACGCCCATCTCACCGATTTTACCCAGAGCCTGTTCTACGGAGAGCCCTTCTCTGGCCTGGGGAAGATTGGATTCATCGATAAATGTGGTGTTTCCGGCCTTGCCGATCAATCCGGGGACATTTTTTTTATCCTCTCCTGTGACCGCAGCCAGTGCTTTTTCTGCTTGATTCTCCTGCTTTTTTTTATCCTCTTTTTTCTTGTTGTCCTCTTTTTTCTCAATGGCATAAGGGAGTAGACCCTGGTTTGCCAGGTAGGATTCAATATTATCCCGTTGCCATAACAACGAACCAATACCTAGAAAAAGAAGCAGAGAGAGTGCCGCATTGACGGTCCGGTTAACGTTCGCCGCCGCCGTATTCTCAGGGAGTGCCCATAGTTCGGTTTTCTGTTTATCTCTCTCTTGCGCATCACCCATACGCGGAATCAGAGGAATATGGCGTGATTTTGCTGTGGGCTCCACTTTGGCGAGAAGATCGCGATAGGCCAACAGGAGATCTTCGATCTCTCCATTATCCGGGTCGCGTCCCAACTGCGTGGAGAGATCTTCGACTAACCAGCGTAACTGATTAAAAAGATATTGCAACTCCTGCTGATCCAAAGCCACCAGGTTATCGGCCATATCGGAGAGATCCTCTTTTTTTACGAGAGCCGATTCAAGCAGACAGGTGGTCAGGGCGCGGGTCAGTGGTTGAGGGGGCGGGCCTTCAATGAAGGTGATGGACTGGCGAAAAAAGCGTGCCGCACTATCGTATTGTCCTTCCAGAAGATTACGATGGCCCGATTGAATCAATGTTTTTGCCAGAGGGGAGAGGCGTAAAAGTTCGACACCATCAGCCATATGGCTTTGTAGTCGTCGCAGAAGTTTATTGAGTTCTGGAGACCTCTGGGTAATCTCCCGCTGAATGGTCGCACGAATACGTCCTGCCTGCGTTAGCAGTGCAGGAGAGAGCGTGTCGATTTCAGCGAGAAGATCATCATGTTGATTTAAGAGCGCTTCGGCTTCTTCCAGAATCGGTACGGATTCAGCGGCAGGCATGGATATTCTCTTTATCGGTGATAGAATCCGGGCAGAATGCCATGGGTTTCTCTATTGATCTTCTCTATTTTCTCTGAAAATGACGATAAAGGGAACCCCTGTTCTTATGCAGAGTGATAACTAAAGATTGATCAAAAGAGTGGGCTTGGTCAATCTTGATCTTTAGTGTCGATCATTCCGCTTAATCCTGGTTATTTATTGATTCATTCGTATGGTGGAGACTTGAAAACAAGAAGCGCTTTTTTTATGAAAGCCTGCCTGATGATAATCGACTATTTTAACGTGCTCTATTGTCTATCTTTTTTATGAGATTTTCCCCCCATTGGTAGACCAATACACCCAGAAGAATAAAAAATGTGCCATAGATAAAGCGTGAAGTCAGTGCTTCATTATTGAGTGTGATCCCCAGTGTGATGGCGACCAGTGGGGTGAGGAGGGTCATGAGTGCGGTTTTGCCGGCAGCCATGTTATTGAGCACATAGTAGAAGAGCAGCAGTCCAACAAAGCTCCCTATCACACCAAGATAGAGGATCGCTGTAAACACACGTGTGTTCATCTCCGGCCAGACACCGCCTTCGATGATAAACCAGGAGATCACCAGGAGTGGTACAGAGAAGATCAATGCGCCTGTTGTCATGGCCACAGGCGAGATACCGGTCATCTGTCGTTTCACCAGAACCATGGTTGCGGCATCAATCGAGAGTCCTGCCATAATGGAGAGTATGGCTAAAACAACCCCTTCTGTGGGTTGTAGCATGCTTTGAATAAAAATGGTGGCCAACCCTGAGAGGCTGATTAACAGGCCAATGCGTTTGGACCAGCCAAAAGATTCATGTAGAAGCCATGCGGCTAATATGCCAGTGACCAGCGGTTGCAGACCATAGAGTACCGATACCCATCCAGAGGGTAATGTCTTTGCACCAAAGTAGACTAAGATCATCGTAATAAAAAAACCCACACCAGCAATGATATAGGCTTGAATCGCCTGTTTATGCCAGGGCATAGGAATCTGTTTAATGGTAATGAGCAGAAGAGAGAGCAGTAACCCCAGTGACATACGACCCATCAATGCAAAAAATATCCCCACGCCCTGGAGGCTCCACTGAATGGCTAAGGGCATGGAACCCCAAATGAGAACAGCTAAGAAAAATGCACTATGGATTGCCATAATCTATTGTTTATCTCGTTGGAATTCATTGTTTTTGTAAGAGATCCTGATCTTATTCTAAAGAAGATTTAAGTGATTTCTCTGGGTTTCTTTCCAGGTTGGCTTTTCAAACCCATTAATAAATGGTACTCTTCTCACCTT
>JBQGBW010000058.1:0-26276 GCA_052043475.1 Magnetococcales bacterium HHB-1 | reverse complement strand
CCTTTCAAGCAATAACCTATCTATCAATCCTTTAGTCTTATCAGATATAGGTTGCTTTTCCGGATGTAGGACAAATTGACGGCCACATTCTTTGCATTTGTAATTTTGCTTACCATTATGAATGAAACCGTTTTTGACAATAGCTTTGGAAAAGCACTTAGGGCATTGCATTAGGGAATCTCCCACCAAACTTTAAATTGAAGATTCTCCTACTATATCAGTATGGTCAATCCTTATCAAAAGAGGACTACCCGGCTACAGATGATTTTCTTAATGACAGGATTGATCCACCTCCTCAAAAGAGAGAACCATTTTAAGATATGAGAGCGTTCTGAGATGTTTTCTCACATATATCATTATCAAATATGGAATGATTAAACTGGCTCAGTAACTGTCCATGGCGTGATGACCTCTGCCAATTTTCTTCGTTCGTCTTCGGCACACTCCAGATCATATGCAGATTGTAGATTCATCCAGAGTTGAGCGGATGTTCCAAGAAATAGACTCAATCGGATCGCTGTATCCGCGGTGATGGCTTTAGTGCCACGGATAATCTCAGTGATGCGTTCTTGATCAATGCCAATGGCTTTACATAGCTGATATTGAGAAATCCCCATGGGTTTTAAGAACTGGTCTAATAGAATTTCACCCGGAGGCAATGGGGGTAGATGTTGCTTCGCTTCTGGATTGTTCATAAATATCTCTCCATTCAAGTATAATGATTGGTTAGCTCAATATCAGAAGTGGTGTAACCATTCCAGCGGAAGCAGATACGCCATGTATCATTGACCCTTATGGAATATTGATCATTACGATCTCCAGACAACTGTTTCAATCGGTTACCTGGTGGGATTCTTAGGTCATTTAAAGTGGCAGCCATTTGGACTAATCTCAATTTTTGTTGCGCTGTCCGTCGTAATCCTGGTGAACCAGAAAAACGTTTTGCTGGTAAACCGTGAGCGATATTCCAAGTTAATTTATTAAGGAAAGGTCCATCCACGAATTTATCCTAACAAACATTGTATTGGTATCAGGTGTAATGTATAGAGCATACACCTATATGTTATCAGTCTAACACATGCAAATCCTACCTCAGTAGATGATTTAATCAATAATGAGAGCACATGTCACTTTAACACATTAAGGAAACAGCAGCATCGCATCACCATAGGAGTAGAAGCGATAGTTTTCTGTCACGGCATGATGATAATCACGCTCTAAGCGCTCTTTACCAGTGAAAGCCGCCACCAGCATCAATAGCGTGGAGCGAGGCAGATGAAAATTGGTGATCATCAGATCAATCACCTGAAAGTTAAATCCCGGTAGAATAAAAAGTTGGGTATAATCGGATCGTGCTTGTACCTTTCCCGCTTCAACAGCACTCTCTAAGGAGCGTACCACCGTTGTACCCACAGCAATGATACGGCCCCCCTCTTTTTTGGTCTGATTGATTAATTGAGCACTCTCTTCAGAGATGGAGAACCACTCTTTGTGCATTACATGATGATTAATATCATCACACTGCACCGGCTGGAAGGTACCTAATCCTACATGCAGGGTGATCTCTGTTGTGTTAATGCCTTTTTTCTTTAATTTCTTGAAACTCTCTTCAGTAAAATGGAGTCCAGCAGTGGGGGCGGCGACCGCACCTTGATGACGGGCGAAGAGGGTTTGATAATTTTTCTTATCCTCAATTAAGCCAGAACTCTCAATATAGGGGGGGAGGGGCATCTGGCCATGTTTTTCAATCGCTTGATCGATATTTTTATCACTCTTTAGTTGTACATGAAAGAGCCGCCCTTCACGCGCCATCATTGTGGCATGGAAGTTTTCAGAAAAATGGATCACTGTACCGATTTTAATTTTTCGGTTGGCTTTTGCCATCGCACGCCACATACCCTCCCTGATTGGTTCTAAGAGCAGGATCTCAATTTTACCACCACTCTCTTTTTTACCCAGCAGACGTGCTGGAATCACCCGGGTATTGTTGAGCACTAAAAGATCACCCGATTCTAAGAGATGATGCAACTGATCAAAGCGTTGATCTTTAATCTGCTCTGGATCACTCACCAAAAGGCGGCAGTGATCCCGTGGTGTGGTGGGTTGTTGGGCGATCTGCTCCTGGGGGAGGTGGTAGTTAAAATCATCGAGAGTGTACATATCGATCTTTTCTTTAAGATTATGGTTTTTTCTTTGGGCTCTTTTTCTTAGGCTCTTTGGAGAGCGTATTGATGAGATCCGCAGGCAGATTGAGGATATCACGTAGGATTCCAGGCGCTAAGGAGGAGACCGGCTGCATCGCGGCTTTGGGATGATCCATAGAACCGGTGACCACAAAGAGGGTTTCAACAAACGCGCCTCGCTTTCCTGTCACCAGTTTACCGATTGGCAGAATATTTAAAATGGAATCCAATGTACCAAAGGGGCGGATACCGATCTGAAGATTGACCCGATCTTTGGGAAAGTTGAGTGCACCGGCGGTGACAATACGCATTGAGGGCCCGGAGAGATCAAGCAGTTTGGTGCTGATAATACTCCTCTTAAGACGAAATTTGCCAGAGAGGGTGTCATAGTAGAATCCCTCTCCCGCCACATCAGGTCTCTGGCCCATGAGAAGTTTTGGAATACCCGCTAAAGAGAGAAAACCCAACAGCTGAGATACCCCCCGAAAACGTTCGATGACGCCATTTTTAATCTCAAGCTCACCATGACCTGAAAGATGATGACTCAGTTTGGCGCTCTTTGGTACAGCCCCTTTAAGATTAAGCAGAAACTTACCCTCTCCGCCAGAAAAATCACGATGCCAGTTTAAACCTTCTAAGAGCATACCCATATCCTCGGTATGCAACTGAAACCGACTTTGATAACTGCCGTAACCGCTCTTTTTACCCAACCAGTTAAAGTGGCCATGGATGGTCTGTTTCTGCTTCTTTTTACCCAATTTTAAGGAGAGATGTTTTACTTTCAGTGATTTTTTGCGCATCGATAGATGCAGATTGAGTTTCCTTCCGCGTTTATGGTTGGCCAGGAGTACCTCATTGGCTTTTAAGGAGAGATCCAGCCAGGGCCAGGCGGTGTTGTTCACCGATTGCTGTTTTTTGGTCTGTTTTTTCCACCAGTAGCGGCGACCGAAAGCAATCTTTTTATCTGCTCGTTTATCGCTGGCCCAGGTGGGAAAGAGATCTAAACGGCCTAAATTGGCGGTGATCTGCCACTTCTCAGGTGCAGATCTTTTTTTAGGAGCCACACGGGCGAACTCTAAAGATCCTTTACTACGGCCTAAGGTAAAGCGTTTTAGTTTGATTGAGCCATACCAGGGCTCTTTTTTAACATCCAGCCAACCCGATCCTGAAAAACTCAGACTGCCCAGACGGCCATTGGCCGAGGAGAGGTAGATCTCTCCTCGGTTATTCACCCGACCTTTAACCACTGTCTCAGCCTGCTCTTCCGGGAAGAGATCCCAACCCCAACGCCCCCTTAATTGCACATCCCGGCTTTTAATGCGGCTCTCAAAGTGGATCATAGGGCTGGTGGCTTTTTTGGTGAGATGCATATGGATCGGTAGCCACCCCTTCACCACCCCTTTCTCACCCAATACTGGTCGTAACCAGCGGTTGAGTGAGGGTTCTGGTAGATGTGCTGAGAGATCAATATTTAACAACCCCTTCTTCTTGTGGCTGTAGGATTGACCTTTGATCTGACCCCGCCAGGGAATCTCCATCATATGGCCTTGATTGATCTGGATGGAGAGATTTTGCTCATCAATCACAAAGCGTCCGACCAGTTTTGTCAGGGGATTGGGGAGAAAAGGCAGTTTGGCTTCCGCTTTTTTAAAGTCAATCTTTCCTTGAAAACGGCTCTTTTTAAGGTTTGCCAGTGGTAGCGTCAGTGAAAATCCGGCCGGACCTGATCCTCTCATATGAGATTTTTCTAAACCGATACTTTTTCCCCATCCTAATGCTTTGGAGAGTACCAGATCCTTCCAGATCGATTGAAAATCGGCAGAAGCTTTGGCATCAACGGTGAGGACAGGTTTTAAGAGATTACGGATCTCAACCCGGCCACGGATCTTACGGCTCTGACTAAAACGGCCATCTTTGACCTTCGCCTGAAAGCGAAGACGGTTAAAATCGATATGGGCATCAATATCACGAATGGGCTCAACTTTGGGAAAGAAGCGAACAGAGGTGTTTTTGATGTTGCCGGTAAAGCGAAAAATGGCGTTAGGAAACTGCTTTCGACTTTTAAAAGGGATAGCGTAAACGGGGCCTTTGATGCGCGCATTCACCTTAACCGCCACACCCTCTTTAAGATGATTATCCAGCCACTTCACCAGACCAGGATGCATAATTGGTGTGGGGTAGTAGAGCTTGGCCTGATTAACTGGAACATCATGCGCATTGATATTAAGATCCAACTCTGGAGAGACTTTTCCACCCAAATGGTTGAGCTGAAATCCCCCTCTCGCATAACCCTTCCCAGTGCGGAAAAAGAGTTTATTGACATGCACATTCCAGAGCTTACGTTTCGTAAAGACTTTACCCTCCGCTTTTAAGTGTCGCACCTTAAAAGGATAGCGAAAGAGTGAAGGCCATTTAAATGTTCCAGGCTCCAGTTGCAGTTGCCACGATACTCGGATATCGCCCTGTTGGGGTTTTTGTCCTTCAATCATCAAAGAGACCGGAGAGGTGAGATCTTTGAGTGGATCAATCGTTTTAAGCAGAGGTCTTAGAGGCGTGAGGGTAAAATGATCGATGCGGCTTGAGAAGTACCAGTCTCTTGTTGCAGAGCGCGATCCAGAGAGAAAAAATGTGGTGGCTTTTTTGGGCTGTTTTTTATCTTTTGTTGTGGATTGATCGATGCGCTGAATGGCTTGATCATCCGCCCGAAGTTGAACGGTTAAGGCATTATCGGAGTCCAGTGTCAGAAGGGCATGCCACCCTTGAAGACGTAATTGATAGGGCGGTTGTGCTTTGGTCTGCTCTGATTTTTTCTTCTTTTTTGTAACGGTTTTAATCACCCAATCACGATAATCGATGGTCATATTCTGGGTGGTTACCGTGATCGATGGTTTAAAACGTTTTTTCTTTTGATGGGATTTTTCTGCCAGCAATCCTAAACGTTGAGCCAACTCATCGAGGGATTGATGACCCAGATAAAATTTTGTTTTCTCTTTTCGTCTGAGGTCAAGATAGACGCCAGAAAGATGGACGCTGATTAATCGCCCATTGGCGAGAAAATCGAGGGGGGCAATTTTTATCCAAAGATGTTTAATATGTAAGGGATTTTGATGACCCTTCTCCACCACCCGAATCTGTTTGAGTTGCAGTGTTAAGGGGTGGCTGGGATGCCACTGGGTTTTCCCTAAAGCGATATGGAGCCCCACCTGTTTTGAGAACCAGGCCACGCTATCAGAGACAATAAAATCGATATCATCTGGATTGCGCCATAACCAGGCCATGGCGAAGAGCGCATAGAAACTGGCGACAATCATAACAATCGCCACACTACGCAATACGACTTGAGCGATAAAAGAGAAAAATTTTCGTAGTTGCGTCATGGTTTTTTGTGCGATCTTTTAGAGGAAATCGATTATAATGAGTGATTTTAGATTAGAAATTCGTGATAAATCTCTTTGGCAATTGTTTTACGGCTTTTATCCTCAATATCAATGATACGATCTGCTGCTTCTTCATAGAAGGGTAAGCGCTGCTCCATCAACTGGGTTACGGACTTTGGATCTGTGAGTGCAGGCCGTTTTGGATCTTTCTGCACTTTTTCCACCAGACGGGGTATATCACCGCGCAACCAGACAATAACGCCATTTTTGCGTAACGCCTCCACCTTGCGGTGACTATGCACCTCATTGCCTTTTGTATCAAGGTCTACCACAACACCGCCGCCACAATCGATGATAATATTATGCAATTGACCAGCACGTTTGACCACCTGATACTCCAGTTCACGGAAAGGGCGCCAGTCCCCTTTATACTGTTCAACGATCTCTGTAATCGATAAACCGTTCTGTTCATACTCAATCAGAAGATCCGTACTTAATACCGGTCGTTTGCTCCAGACCGAGAGACGGCGTGAGATGTTTGATTTTCCTGTACCCCGCATGCCGATGATTGCAACATTCATCTTGCTTTTTCCCCTTGGCTTTTTCTAGGAATAATCAAATACTAAATTTAAATACCCCTATTTTAGATCTTGACTCTTTAACATAGAAGAGGACGACGCTTGGACACCCTGTTTTCTCTCCTACGAAAAGCGTATCACTTTTCCGATCCTGTTTTGCATGATCTGCAAAAGATTGCGCAACATACCGCAGAACCTAAAACGGTTTGGCAGACACTGCAACGGTTTTTTGAAACATACGATAAAACAGACGCCTCAGAAACATTGATTCAGGCACTTAAAGAACCGCTCTGGCGTCAACGTCTGGTGATGCTGATTGGTAATAGTCCCTATCTATCCACTGTGCTGCACCGTTGGCCCCATTTTCTTAGCGAATTGATGCAACAGCCGTTCTCTGTGGCTTTCACGCCTGAAGAGCGAACACACTTTTTAGAGCAGGTGAACGAATGGCATAATCAGGAACAGGCGATGGCGGCAATGCGCCATCAGAAACATCGGGCCTATTTTCGTATCGGTATGGCGGATCTGAATCGTGAGGTCTCCTTAGAGGCGGTAACAGAGAGTATTTCTGATCTGGCGGACCTCTGTTTAGAGGCAGGATTTCGTTGGCTCTATCAGAGTTATTGTCGAAAATTTGGTGAACCCTATCTTGAGGATCAGAATCAACAGATTGCCCGGTTTGTTGTTTTGGGTATGGGTAAGTTGGGTGGTCAAGAGCTTAACTTCTCTTCGGATGTGGATCTCATTTTCCTCTATGAGGGCAATGGTTACACCCAGGGTGGCGCACGTTCGATCTCAGTCAAAGATTTTTATACCCGCCTGGGGCGCGAACTCTGTAACCTGATGCAAAAGATGACCGCTGATGGCATTGTTTTTCGTACCGATCTCAGGTTGCGCCCAGAGGGGGAGTCGGGAGAGCTTTGCCCCTCTTTAGAGTCCGCTGAACTCTATTATGAATCCTGGGGCCAGACCTGGGAGCGCTCCGCGATGATTAAAGCGCGTCCTGTGGCGGGCCATCTAGCGTTGGGGATTCAGTTTTTAAAAAATATCCGTCCCTTTGTCTATCGGCGTCATCTTGATTTCCAGGCTTTAGCCGCCTTACGGGGCATGAAACGCAAAATTGATCAAAAAATTCGTCGCAAAGCGGAGTATCGACGTAATGTTAAACTGGGTTATGGTGGGATTCGAGAGATTGAATTTTTTGTTCAGTGTCAGCAACTGATTCATGGTGGCAAAGAGTTGACCCTGCGCCACCGGCAGACCATCCCGATGTTGCGTATGCTTACCAAGCATGGTTTAGTTTCTCGTGAGAAATCCCAGTTTCTCATTGAGGCGTATCGGTTTTTACGTACTGTGGAGCACCGTTTACAGATTGTCAGAGAACAACAGACCCACTCCACACCAGAGAATCAGGAGGATTTTGATCGTTTAGCCAAACGTTGTGGTTTCCAGAGTAGTGCGCTTCTTCAGGAAGAGTTAGACCGTATCACGCGTGGTGTACATGAGATCTACGGTGATCTTTTCTTTGAGGGGGAGCGCATCCAGAAACAGGAGAGGGAAGATCCGATGATTCATGCACTGCTCTCAGAGGGCTTTGATTCAGAAAAGGCGGCCGATATCCTTGAGGAGGCGGGATTTGAGGATACTCCAAAAACACGCCGATTTATTCAACTGCTCTCCGATGGGCCCCAGGGCGCGGGATTCACAGAGACCACCAGACGGTGGTATGATCGTTTAGCTCCATTAATTTTAAAAGAGATTCTTAATGCGCCTGATCGTAAGATGGCGATGAAACATACGGAAAATTTTCTCCGTACCGTCTGGATGCGCTCCAACTATCTTGCGCTGTTGGCTGAAAATCCCGTGGTGGTTCATCTGCTGATTCATCTTTTTGGTACATCGGCTTATCTTTCTCACTTTTTAAACAGCCATCCTGAACTTCTGGATAGTCTGGTGGCGAGTGATTTTTTAAGTCGTTATCTTGGTCATGCGGAGTTGGCTGAAGAGTTGGAGACCCAGATTTGTCAGTGCAACAGTCGTGAAGATCGGGTGATGGTCTTAAGGAAGTTTAAAAACAGCGAAACATTGCGTATCAGCCTGCGTGATCTGGCGGGTTTGGCGGATCTTCCTGAGGTGATGGGGGGAATATCGGCCATTGCCGATACCGTATTGTGGCACGTTTTAAAAGAGGCCCGGCAGGATCTGGAGGAGAAGTATGGTGTGCCGCGCTGGAGCGATGGAGATAAAAAAAGGAGAGCACAGTTTGCCATCCTTGCTATGGGTAAGTTGGGAGGATCTGAATTAAGTTATGCCTCGGATCTGGATCTTATTTTTGTTCATGACAGTCAGGGTGAAGAGCAATGGACGGATGGGAAGAACAGTTATACCAATCGGCAATTTTTCACCCGTTTAGGTCAGCGCATTCTCTCTGATATCACCGCGATGACCAAACATGGTAAACTCTATGAGATCGATATGCGTCTGCGTCCTTCAGGGAACTCCGGTCCTCTGGTCACCTCTTTAGAGGCGTTCTGTCAATATCAGCAGAAACAGGCGTGGACCTGGGAGCATCAGGCTTTAACCCGTGCTCGTCCGGTGGTGGGGGATAAAAACTTATGTCAGCGGTTGCAAAAAGAGATTAAGACCATTCTGACCCGTCCCCGTGATCAAGAGAAGGTTTTAGAGGATATTCTTGAGATGCGGCAGCGTCTGTGGAAAGAGAAACGACCTGGTGCGGGTGTTGTGGATATCAAGCAGAGTCGCGGAGGGATTGTGGATATTGAATTTTTTATCCAGAGCCACCTTTTGATCCATGGTCATCGTTATCCAAATATTGTGCGTCCTAATGCCAGTCAGGCGCTCTATGCCTTTAAAAAGGTGGGGCTTCTTGACAAGAAAGCTTTTAATATCTTAGAGGAGAGTTATCAGTTTTTACGTCTGGTGGGTAATCGTACGCGGCTCTTTTATGGACGTTCAGAAAACCGTATCTTTCTTGAGGATGATAACCGTAAAAAGATTGCCAAACTCTGTGGTCTGGATAAAGAGGAAGAGATCTTCACCGTGATTGAACACCATTTTGATCGGGTGAGTAAAATTATCGAGAAGGTTTTGCCGCGCTCATAACACGCTTATCGTTTTTTTTTCGTTTAGTGTTAAGACCTCCTTTTCTAAAGGAGGTCTTATGTTATCTTACATAAAAAAATCCATTTTATTATATATTTGTTTTCACAATAAGGGTATAACCAATCAGTGCTCCCGGTGTACCCACAGGCTCCATACCCCGCGGTGCTTTAGCCGTTCCTGGTTTCACGGTGGGCCATCCATAGCGGTCAAATACAAGCCAGTGGCCTTTTTTGGCATTGATTGTGCCACAACGTGTTTTTACCTTACGGTTATTGGGCAGTCGAAATGCGCCATAGGTTCCAAAACGCTGTCGTGAAATATTCTGCATATCCTGACGTAACCGACTGCGACATTTAGGACAGAGACCATGTTTGGTGTAGCCACGCACTTTACGCCCACAACCCGCTGAGCACTCCTGGGGGGCATAGTTATTATCTTTTGAAGGGGTTTTAAACTTATCGTTATACATATTCACTCTCTTTATGCTTGAAGATCATTTGATCATCCAAAAAAGAGATCACAATAGACCTCCCGCTCCCCTTTAAATAGCGGGCTTATGCTAACCAAAAGATGGATAATAACTTTTATCCAGATGAAGAGGATAACCGGATCTTTTGATCTGGATTTTATGATCGATTTTCTTAAAGATCTTAATAGGTAATTCGTAATGAGGAGAAAGTGATGTTGCAAAGAAGCAGTACGGCTTTAATGACCGTGATGATGGCTCTCTTGGTGCTATTTCCTATAGATCATGTACAGGCGCTCTCTTTAGAGCAGTGCAAATCTCAACGTATTGTCAACCGTGAAAGCTATATTCAATGTATCTGTAGTGGTACAAACTGGCAATATTGTGCCAATGCCCAATCTGAGCGCATGGGAAAGCTCATGGCGCAATGTCGGGCACATCCCTTTACTGGATTTAAGTATCTCACCGCACATCAAGTGCTTGCTGGAGGTTACTGTCCAAATTCTGGAAATTTGGTGGTACCTGCACCAAGAATCTACCCCTATCCTTATCCCTATCCTTACCCTTATCCCTATCCAATCATTCCAGGAGGAGGTGTTACAGCGCCTGTACCTGTGATTGTTCCGCCATCAGGAAGTGCTCCTGTGGTTTATGGTGCTCCGGGCGCGGCATCGGGGAGAGCTCCTGTGGTTTATGGTGCTCCGGGCGCGGCACCAGGGAGAGCACCTGTACCTATGTATAATCCTGGCACACCATCAGGAACCGCACCTGCAGCACCGACGACATCGAGTCCGAATATGACAACAGGCGGAGCAGGGGGCTGGTAAAGCGCTTTCATAGATAAGGGGAGGTTTTTGCTCTAGAATCTCCCCTTAATTTATGTGCTGTTGGGAAAATGACACACTGGCTGTCAAAATAGTGCCTAAAAAGAAGACAGTAAAATTTTAATTGTTAAGCATGTTGAATTGTAAGATATTGTTTATATTGAGTAAAAAATATTATAAGAATTAGCATACAAATTGCATCTAATGATGCTAAACGCAATCATCCTTATCTTGTTAGATAGGTAGATATAATATGTGCAATGGTGTAGAGACGCACCTTGGAGGTGGATTATGTTGACAGAACTCCTGACGTTGAAACTCTCTCTATTATTTTTTCTAATTTTTGCGGGTCTTTGGCGTTGCCGTTCTTTACCAGCGCAAAAGCACGCTGCATTCTCCCAGCATATGGATGTCTAATCCAGAATCAAGCGACCATTCTATGGTATGAATGATCTGTAATATTGTCCTAAGATCATTCATACTGATTATCTCTAAAGGTTTTTCAATATGGCGCATGAGTATGCTAAACGCTTGATAAAATGGAAAGAATTTATTATAAATTTTTTAGATAGTTTTTCTAAGATTGTGGGAGGAGTTGCAGCAGTAACGGGATTTTTAGCTATTGTCTTACCTGCATGGATGTGGAATCCTGTGGAAGCACAAATTGCCAGGCTTTATGGAATTGAAGGCTGGGTTTACTATGAAATAGCAGAGGAGAGAACATTAACTGATGATGGAGGATTATCTCTTTTAAAATCATCTGAGGCTCTCTACACAGATATTAAAGTTGGAGATAAGCTACGTGCAGGACATGCGGTGAATTTCCGACAAGAGGCTGGCAAGAAATCTCTTAAGATATTTGTTATGAATCCTGGTAGTTGTGTTATTGTAACTTCTCCCCCTAAACATGAGCATAAAGACTTTAAAGATGAAAATGTTATATCAGGTGGCTGGCTTAGAGTAGTGACAACAGCTTGTGGGATTTTTCGTTGAATTAGAAACAAAAAAAGAGCCTGAAAATAGGCTCTTTTTTTTTAGTCGATTCTTATTATTAGGCGCAATTTTTTGAGAGCGCTTCATAGATTGGGCGCCAGGTTGTGGTGCGTTCCAGTAGTTGGCGCTCTTTAAACATGGCAAAAAAGACAGCCCGCATAGCGGTTTTAATATCGCCATTATCCAGAGCAGCACGTGCTTTTTTACCCTCGGCCACCGCTTCTTCGCTGGTACGACTCACGATGCTCCAGAAAGCGAGTGCCTCTTGGCGGTTATGGAAACTCTCAGGGCTTCCTTCGGCTTCACTCAGTGAAGCAACACGATCGTCATGCATGCCAAACTGCATGTTCCAACCCTTGCTTGCCCAGGAATTTGCTTCCTCAATGGCGGCGTCCAGTTTTTGGATGCATTCTTCCAAGCTCATGATTACTTTCCTTATGTTTCGAATGATCTCGGTTGAGTTTTCCTGATTTATGTGGAGCTCGCAAAAGCCCAATCAGATTTTATAAATTTAGTGGTGATAGAAACGATTAATGTGTAATTGAACGACAAAAATAGATTCCATCGGAAAATGTATCAAAAAAATGTTGCACGAGAGAGTGTTCTATCGGCTCTTTCCAGTGGTCTGCTAAGAGATTCTCTTCAGCCACATAGGTCTCTTTTTCTGTCTGATCAACAAGAATGTGATACCAGGGTTGATCTTTTTGTGGCCTGGATTGTGCCACTTCATCATACCACTGTTCAGACTGTTGAAAGAAGGGATCAACATCAACGATCACACCACGATAGTTATAGAGACGATGTTGAACGACCTGACCGATAAAAAACAGTGTTGAGCAGATATGCCTTGTGGCGGGGCGTTTAACAAGCGAGGGAATCTGTGGGCTGGAGACATAAACGGGAAGTTCCATAGGGAATCCTTTTTAGCTTGATCAACGTAGAGATGTCCACCATCAATGGCATCATAATAAATCTATAGAATGTAAAAGATCGCTCTTTTATTCTCTTATATAGAATCTTTTAAGGATCGTTTTTAAGACGATCCTTAAAAGAGAGAGAATAAGCGTTGCGTTTTTCAACACCTGTTTAAAAAGCAATACGGTTTTTAAAGCAGGTAGATGTTAACGCTTAGTGACCTAATCCCATACCCATATCGATGTAGCCTGTAGGACATACCTCAGCACAGATATGGCAACCGACACAACGTTCATAGGCGGTGAACATCACCTGACCTTCGGGATTGCCTTTAAACTTCTCGATGGCATCCTGAGGACAGAAGAGCAGACATTGATTACATTCAAAGCAGAGACCACAACTCATGCAGCGATCCGATTCAGCCACCGCTTCGGCTTCTTGCAGAACTTGCAGGGTTTCATCCCAGTTGTTCTTAACAATTGAAGGGTGGGTGATGGTCCGCTTCTTCTGGGTTTTTTCGATAAAGAAGTCAGACTTCAATTTATCGTATTTAACCACATCAGAGCGCATGGGACGTGCGGGCAAGGGTTTGCCGTTCATCAGCAGATCCATATTGGTGGCTGCTTTACGTCCATGTCCGATGGCTGTGGTGAGCAGGTGAATCTGTACTGCATCACCACCACCGAAGACATTATCCATTCCTGCAATTTTGTAGTTATGGTCTACTTTTAAGAATGGAGAGTCAGCGGTTGCGGCTTCTAAGCCGGTCATATCGGTGGTTTGACCCACAGCAGCAACAACCAGGTCGGCTTCGATGTCAAATTCAGAGCCCTCTTCCATTTTGTAGCGGAAGAAGGGGACGGCGTGATTCCAGCCATCTTCGCCTTTCTCTTTTTTGATCATGTTGCCACAGCGGATGCCGTTGACTGTATCACCATCGCGCAGAACCTCGACTGTTCCAACCTGGAACTTCATATCGGTCCCTTCAGCGAGGGCTTCATCAAATTCGAACTGAGTACAGTTCATCTCTTCGCGGGCGACACCGGAGAGCAGTGTGGCTGAAGCGCCTAAGCGCAGAGCCAGACGTGCCACATCCATGGCGACGTCACCATCACCGATGACCACAACGCGTTTACCATCCATGGCCAGTTTTTCAGGGGCACCGCCTTCGACACCGCCTTCGATCTCAAATCGACGTAAGAAAGCAATGGCGTTGGTGGCGTTGTCACCTTCGAAGCCAGGAATAGGTAGGTCGCGTCCTTTCTGTGCACCGACAGCTAAGAATACGGAGTCGTAGTTTTGACTCAGTTCATCGAGGGAGACATCTTTACCCACGGTGGTATTGAGTTTGACTTCGACACCCAGATCCAGGATGCGTTGAACTTCGTGGTTCATCACTTCCCGGCTGACCCGGTAGCCCATGATACCGTAGAGCATCATGCCGCCAAGTTTAGGATCGCGCTCATAGATGGTGACCGAGTGTCCCTTGAGTGCCGAATGGTAGGCACAGGAGAGACCACCGGGACCGGAGCCCACAACGGCGATTTTTTTGCCGGTTTGTGTTGCGGGTTTCTCGAAACGCAGATTTTTCTCGATGGCGTATTGACCGATCAGGTGTTCCACCGCATTAATACCAATGGTTTCATCGCGGAACTGGCGATTACAGGAACCTTGGCAGGGGGCGGGACAGACACGGCCCATAACAGCGGGGAAGGGGTTTGTTCTCGTCAGGCGACGAAAAGCGGCTTCCCAGGGGTCTTCGGCAGCCCAGACACCACGCACAATATTGTGATAACCACGGATATCTTCACCTGCGGGACATGCGTCGGTGCAGGGAGGGATGCGTTGGTTATAGGTGGGGCATTTCATGCTGCTGTCGCCGTAGGCCACTTGACGTTTGTGGCCAGGCTCGACCTGGAACCCTTTAAAGTTCCATTCTTTAGCCGATTTGTAATAGGGATTGGACGGAATATCCGCCATGGGACTCCTCCTGTTTCCTCGTCTTATTAGAACCGGACATGTGAAGATGTGTTTAATGATGTCCGTGCATGACGATAGTTGTCAATCAGGAAGCGATCAAATTCCAGCCCAGTCTCTTCGAAAAAGCGTTTCCAACCGATACGGTCGATCCACTCACCCATGCGTTCCCAATCGCGTCCGCCCTTTTTATAAGCTTTAAGGATACGATCAAGGATTTCACCTACTTCAGGCCAGCGAGGAGGATTGTTGGGCAGACCGTGGCAGACCAATTTCATATTCGCAGGCTTGGTGCGGGCGTTGGAGTTTTTACCACCAACCCAGATTGCCAATTTGGAGTAGTCGGGGTGGTTGATCTCCATCGCGGGACAAGCACCAAAACAGGCACCGCAGTAGATACACTTCTCTTCAACAACCATCAAGGATGGTTTGCCGTTCACGGATGTGGGGCGAATGGCTGCCACAGGGCAGCGTGCCACTGTACTTGGCATCTCACAGGTGCCGGCAAGCACATCGTGGTTGATACGGGGAGGACGTGTATGTTGAATGATTACTGCGATATCGGCTTGACCACCGCAGTTAATTTCGCAGCAGGAGGTGGAGAGTTTAACCCGGTTGGGCATATCCTCACGGATAAACTCATCATAGACGCGGTCCATGACTGATTTGGCCACACCAGAGGCGTCGGTTGCGGGAATATCACAGTGGAGCCAGCCTTGGGTGTGCGCGATTGCGGAGATGGAGTTTCCTGTTCCACCAACGGGGTGACCACCGGCTTCCAGCTCTTTAATCAGGTTCTCAACATTTTCCCAACTGGGGGTCATGAACTCAACGTTATTACGAACGGTCCAACGCAGATAACCATCGGCGTATTTATCCGCGAGGTCGCACAGTTCACGAATGATGGTGACTGTGTCTTGGCGTTCGGTTCCGGCGCGTACGGTATAGAGTACATCACCACTTTCGGCAACATGCTTCAGTACACCAGGACGGGGGCGCTCATGGTATTTCCACGTACCGTAGTTCTTTTTGCAGAGCGGGTGCAGCATGGGCATGGCATCTGGAGGACCAGATTCGATGGTTTGCCAGGTTCTTTCGTTAGCCATATAACTTCTCTTTTTTACCAAAAGTTAAATTCTTAAAAAGGTCTATAAGAGAGGTGAAGTGAATGGAGATCCTCATCTTATGATAGCGCTGTTCTAAATGAATTGTTATTCTAGAGAGAACAGCGCTTTTCAATTTAGCTTGCAGCGGCGGCCAGGGGATTGTGGTCGTGTGCTGCTTTAAAGTAGGGGTTATCACGGGGGTGATTAACCATATTGATGTTCGGATCGATGCCCATCTCTTCGAGGAACTGGTGCATACCGATACGCTCGATAAATTCACCGATACGCTCATGATCGAGGGCATTATCCGCCCAGTAGTCGATAAACTCTTCGATCATTTCGGTGAATGCTTCGATCTCTTCATCGGTGTCCACTTTAACGAAGGGGATCATCATGGAGCCCAGCATGTTACCCATTTTCAGGATGCCTTTACCGCCAACCAGAAGGGCTGCACCACGGTCTTTACCGGGGGAGAGCGCTTTGGTCATAACGTTGATGCAGTGCATGCAGCGTACGCAGTCCTGATTTTCGATGACAATGCCATCACCACTGTCGTTCAGACGGATCGCATTGGTGGGGCAGCGGGTAACCACGTTATTGACAACGTAACCGACACCTTTTTGATCAATGAAGTTTTTCACTTCAGCTTCATCGACCTGGATATCGTCACGCCAGATACCAATCACGGAGTAGTCCGCCCGTTGGATACTGTTGGTACAGTCGTTGGGGCAGCCAGAGAATTTAAACTTGGCTTTGTAAGGCAGCTGAGGACGGTGAACCAGATCGGTGAAATAGGTGATCACATCGTGGTGCACTTTCAGCGTGTCATAGCAGGACATTTCACAGCGTGCAGGGCCAACACAGGAGGCGCCTGTACGGACCACAGCTCCTGCACCACCGAGATCCCAACCTTTCTGGTTGAGCTCATCGAAGCACTCTTGTACGTTTGCAGCGGTGATACCAATCAGCTGGAGGTTACCGGTTTGGCCATGCATGTTAATCAGACCAGAACCATGTTTTTCCCAGATATCAAGGATTTCGCGCAGTGCTTTCGTGGAGTAGTGCAGACCTGGGGGAGGTTGAATACGAACGGTGTGAAACTCTTTTGCTTCAGGGAAGAGTTCTTGGATCATGGAGTAGCGACTGATTACACCAGCACCATATCCATGCACACCAACTACGCCGCCTTTCCAGTAGCCCATACGGGTTTCGTAGGAGTATTGAAGTTGGTCGAGAGCGCCGCGAATCATGGTGTTACCAGAACGCTTGGCTTCGGCCTTAAAACCCGCAATGAAACTTGGCCAGGGGCCCGTTTCCAGTTCATCCAGGAGGGGCGTGGGATTTAACTGGAATTCATTTCCATCGGCCATATTTTCTTCTCCTCATAATGGAAGAGGTTTATTAATTAAAAGCGAAATTTCAGAAAGAGAAAATATTATAATATCCTACTGCATGTAATTCAAAATATAAATGGTTCATCGATAATTTTTTTGTCTCCACTCAAAAGTTGAGACCACAATGAGACCGTCTGTTGCGATTTTTTATAAAAATGGCGATGCAGATGTTGAAACATTTTCTTTCTGAAAGGAACAGATGTATCATAGCGATTATTCTTAGGGAAAGGCAAGTGTTAAACGCATCCTTTTTGGAACCTGGTGATCCAAAAAGTGGCGTTTACCCAGATCTTAAGCGGACTTTGCGCATTTTTATTCATGGAGAAAAAATTTGTTTGATCATCATATCATTGAGCAGGTGATTGAGCTTTGGCATGAAGGGAGTGATGGTGAGTCTCAGCGTCTGCTCGATTTTGATCAGGTCAAGCATATTATGGAGACTGTTTTTTTAGCGAGCTTAAAGCGGGAGGAGGATCGGCCTGTGCAGGTGAGTGTGGGTTTACTCTATCCAGGTGAGATCCAGGAGAGCCATCATGGTGCATTCATGTTGTTAGAGCTGGAGAAGGAGACCCCCTTCTCTGTTGATTCACTCATAAAACTGGCTCCCGCTTTCGATCCCACCACCACCACCATTGTCGTCTATCCTGAGGGTGAAGAGCGTGATCAGATGACCATCTGGGGCTCACTCTTCTCCAGCCGCCGTGGTCGGAATCGCTTTGATCCACAGACAATCCATGCAAAAGCACCGGATATGTTGGTGATCTCTTCGGTGAAACCGGGTTCACTCTCCATCTTTCGTGGTGATCAAATTATCGCCCGGTTTAATGCGGGACGTTTTACAGAGCCCACACCCACGCCATTCACCGCCAGCCTGATTGGTTGGAACTTAATGCGCATGGTAAAAAAACATCAGGAGTTTAAAACATTTGGTGTCCGTTATTGGCGTATCTATCGTGATGCGGTGGATCGACTCTTGATGGAGGCGAGCAAGCGTGGTCATGGAGGCACGATTGTCTGGCTCTCAGAAGAGATGGTTGAAACCGCTAAAAGTTGGATTGTCCCTAAATATGTATTGGAAGATAGCAATGAAGGGTTGCCGGTGATTCAACAGCTCTGTCAGATGGAGCAAGCAAGGATACGTCTTTTAAATCATGATAGCACCGAGACCTCCTTAGCACGGAAAACCTGGCATCTGGATAATCAGATTCTGGAGAAAAAGCGGCGTATTGTTGAGTTGGTGGAACTTCTGGCTCAACTGACACGTGTTGATGGCGCATTGATTGTCACAGATCGATTGCGGCCGCTCTCTTTTGGTTCAGTTCTGGTGGCACGGCCTTGGCAGGAGGATGCGATCTTTGGTTCAGAGGATCGTGCCTATCCTCCAGAGCAGGTGGATCTGGGAAAGTATGGTACGCGCCACAACTCAGCGGTTAATTTTGTGGGTAAATGTCCTGGATCGGTGGCGTTTGTACTCTCTCAGGATGGGCCGATCTCTGCACTGACTAGGAAAGATGAGGAGACCATCTATTGGTGGCCAGACTGCTTGAGCAAACAGTGGACAGGATAGCCTTTTTTAGAATCTTGTATTGATCAATAAAAAAACGGCAAGAGGCGTCTTGCCGTTTTTTTATCATTTCTAAGCGGGAACAGAGTAACCATCCAGTATGATGGCCATCTTATCTTTAAGGTGAAGCTTCTCTTTTTTCATGCGCTCAACCTCAAGTTGGTTGATTGCAGTGATATTGGTTTCGGAAATCAGTGTTTTAAGTTGTTGATGTCGTTCGTATAGCGCTTTAAATTCGTCATTGGTTTTGAGAAGTTCCTGTACAGCCGCTAATTGGTCTTCGAACATCACTGTCTCCTTAAAAAAAAGAATGCAAAAGGTGAAGAGGTTAAAATTAATGTTTGTGTTGATTGCCCATGGTATCTTCAGGAATCTCTCCAGCCTGTCCCTGGGTGATACCACCGCGCGCCAGTTCATCGGCGATCTCATTCTCAGTGTGGCCCGCATGTCCGCGCACCCATTGCCACGCGATATGATTCTGTTGGGTGAGGTGATCCAGTTGTTTCCAAAGATCCACATTCAGCACAGCCTTACCATCCGCCTTACGCCACCCCCGTCTCTTCCAACCAATAATCCATTGGGTGATGCCATTCTTCAGATAGCTGGAGTCGGTGACCACGGTGATCGGTGTTGTTGTGCCACTCTGCATAACATATTCCAAACCACGAATGGCGGCTAACATCTCCATACGATTATTGGTGGTTCGCGAGGAGAAACCCGATAAAGTATCATCTTTTTGATCTGTACGACGAATGAGTACACCCCATCCACCAGGCCCTGGATTGCCGCTGCATGCACCATCTGTATAGAGTGTGATCGTTTCGTTCATCAGTTACCCTTTTGACTGGTTTCTAAGGTTTTTGTTCCTTTTAAGGTTGGTAAAGATCTATTCGGTGGCGCGGCATGTCTTCTCAATATTGGCATATCTTACGGCATCATGGATATCATTTCCTGAACTCCTGCTATGTGCGGTTTGTTGCCAGGCGTGTTGAATACAGCGCGCCTCGGCCTTTTGGGTTTGACCGTTTTTAGGTGACGCAGGGAATAAGCCACACCCTGATAGACCGATCCAAAAAAAGAGAAGAAGTATGAAGCGATTTCCAGGCCATATGCGTTGCACGCAAGCATCCTTTTTTAAAAAAATTAAAAAATGTAAAAAGAGGTGTCCATAGATCTATTGTGAAGAATTTTTTGGCGTCTGCCTAGTTGTTTTATTGAAATCGTGAAATAAAAAAGATGATATAATTATAAATATTTGATCTACAATGTATTATACGCGACCTAAAGCGGCTGTAAGGAGTTGCTGCGTGTAGGGATGTTTTGGCTGTGAGAAAATTTGTGCTGTGGCACCATATTCTACCACACACCCCCCTTTCATCACCATGGTCTCGTGGGAGAGTGCCCGGATGACACGCAGATCATGGGAGATAAAAAGATAGCTGAGACCATACTGTTTTTGCAGACGTTCTAAGAGGGTGAGGATCTGACTCTGTACCGAAAGATCCAAGGCACTGGTGGGCTCATCTAAGACGATTAGATTAGGTTCCATCATTAATGTGCGGGCGATGGCAATGCGTTGACGCTGGCCTCCTGAGAACTGATGCGGGTAACGCTCCAGAATATCCCCCTCTAACCCCACATCATGTAGAACAGCAATCGCTTTTTGTCGTCGTATTGAAGGGTCAGACTCCAGCTTATGGGTGATCACACCCTCTTCGAGAATTTCACCGATGCTCATGCGGGGCGAAAGTGAGGAGAAGGGATCTTGAAAGACCACTTGCATCTTCTGCCTTAAATTGCGCACGGTCTTCTGATCCGCTTTCATCAGATCAACCTGATTAAAAATAAAATCCCCCGTACCATGATTCAGGCGCAGCAGTGCTTCCGCGAATGTACTTTTACCACTGCCCGATTCACCAACAATGCCCAACGTTTCTCCTCTATAGAGAGTTGCATTCACATGCTGCACTGCTTTAACCGTCTGTAGGGGTTTACCAAAGAGGCTCTTTTTGGTGATAAAATGGCAGCAGATATCCTTCGCCTGATAGAGAATGGTGCGTTCAGGTTTGGATTGGGGGGAGTCGTTTTTAGGCAGGCTGGTTAAAAGTTTTTCGGTGTAGGGGTGACGCTGCGAGAGCGCGCTCTTTGAGAAATCAAAAATCGTTTTCACAGATTCGGTTTCAACAATCTGACCCTGTTTCATCACTGCAATACGGTCCGCAATGCGCTCCACCATGGGAAGATCATGAGAAATCAGCAGCATGGCCATTTTGAAGCGCTTTTGTAATGATTTTAGCAGGGTGAGAATCTGTGCCTGAATGGTGACATCCAATGCGGTTGTGGGCTCATCGGCAATGAGAATATCGGGTTTACCCGCCAAAGCCATGGCGATCATGGCGCGTTGACGCTGCCCACCAGAGAGTTGATGGGGATAGGCATGGATCACACGCTCAGGTTCTCCAATGCCGGTCTGTTCTAAAAGCTGTAACGCTTCCTTAAAGAGGGATTTATGCGCTGTTTTGGTGAGGGCTAATGATTCCAAAAGTTGTGCATGGATCGTCCTTACCGGGTTAAGTGCGGTCATGGGCTCTTGGAATACCATAGCTATTTCCCGACCACGGATTGTTTGTAGAGCAGAATTCTCTAATGTTAATAAACTTTTCTGTCGAAAGAGTATAGTACCAGAAAGAACGCGAGCACGGGGTGGTAATAATCCTAAGATTGAGAGTGCAGCCAGCGTTTTGCCACTGCCAGATTCGCCAACCAGCGCTAAAGTTTCTCCTTTTTCTAAGGAGAATGAGGCATGGTTTACGGCAATCTTTTCCCCTTTTTTCTCAGGGAAAGTGATAGAGAGATCATCAACCTGTAGGAGCTTAGACATTGTTTTTCACTTAGAAAGGCTGTACCATGGTTTTTTAATGGGGTTGGACTCTATTTTGCTTAAACTCCCTTGAGGAGCAATATATTTAATGTAAAAGATTGTATATATTTTGTCATCCACGACAGAGGCTTTTCGGTTGAGTTTTGTTCTGCCTTTTGTTTCAGACCGTAATGATGGTGTGCCATGTTAGATGCGCAATTGAAAGTTTTGGTGCTCACCGACTCTCCCACCTTGGATTCAATAATCAAGATGGCACTCAAGGGCGATGAGTATAGTGTAGAAATTCTCTCTTCAGGAGATGAAAATTTTTTTGAGACGTTGGTTGCCAGCAAACCCAATCTGGTTTTTTTGCGCACGGAGCTGAAAAATGCGCAGGGGTTAGAGATCTGTGACCGGATGAAGATGCATGCTGAGCTTGTGAATGCACGGATTATTTTTCTCTCGGGCAATTCACGCATCCGTGAGTTAGCGATCAATCACCGTGCCGATCAGTTTCTTAAGCTCCCCTTCACCCCGGCGGATGCTTTAAAGATGGTGCAGAAACTCTTTAAGAGTCAACCAAGCATTCTCTATGTGGATGACAGCGACCTCTTCCATGAGATTGTTGTACCCGCACTGAAGGTGGAAGGATTCCGCGTGATCCAGGCTTGGGATGGTCGTGAAGCGTTGGATCTGGTGGATGAACATGAGTTTGATCTTATCCTCTCTGATGTGGAGATGCCAGAGATGGATGGTGTTACTCTCTGCCGTAACATCAAAAAAACCACCATTCGGGATATCCCCTTTGTACTACTCACCTCTTTAAACTCTGAGGAGGCGATCCATAAAGGTTTTGATGCTGGCGCAGATGACTATATCACAAAACCGATTGTTTTACAGGAGCTGATTACACGGGTCAAACGTCTGCTCACCTTAGATCGTGTGGGATTTGTGCGGCCAGAGAAGATTTTGGTTGTTGAGGATGTGGTGGCGATTCGTTCCATGATCGCCAAAGCCTTGCAAGCGCAAGGGTTTCAGGTGGAGACCGCCGAACATGGCATTGAGGCGATGGCGAAACTGATGGCCAAGCGCTACCATCTTTTAGTGACAGACTATGAGATGCCCCATCTGGATGGTCTGGAACTCTGCATGCGTCTACGCAAGCAGGAGAAAGCCGATGAAGAACTGCCGATTATTTTTGCCACCAGTCGCAACTCCAAGGCGGATCAGGTGAAGATGCGCTCCATTGGTATTAAGGCCTATGTTGCGAAACCTTTTAGTGCAGATCGTATTGTTTCTGAGGTAGAAAGGGTACTCTCTGAAACCCGCACGGAGCAGCAGCGCCGCCGATTGCGCCATTATAATCTTTCTGAGTCGATTGTAAAAAAACTTGAAAATGCCGATGCCGATGGTGAGATTGATATTGCAGAGGATCAGTTTCGTACCATGGTGTTTATTGATGTGATTGGCTTCTCCAAACTGGCGGAAGATTATGGTGCCAGTAAAACGGTGATGCTGCTCAATCGGTGTTTTGAACATTTTTCACGCCATATCTTAAAATATGATGGCACCATCGATCAGTTTATTGGTGATGGTATACTGGCCTCTTTTGGTCGGCAGGAAGATGGTGCACACCGGGCGGTTGCCGCCATGGATAAGATTATTAGTACATTAGATAAACTCAGTAAAAAGATTGAGAAGAAGGTTAAAATTAAGATTGGTATACACTCTGGCTATGTGGTGCTTGGGAAAATTGGCTGTCGTTCGATTCGGCAGGAGTTTGCTCTGCTTGGTCCCAATGTCTCGATTACCCAGTTAATGGAGAAAAATGCACCGGAGAATGGTATTCTAATCAGTGAAGCGACCCACACCATGCTGAAAGATCAACTGGCCGTTCAGGATGCACAGACCATTGAGTACACAAAAGGTGAGCCTATTCAGGCTTTTGTTGTGGAGTCCGTTGAGTCCTATGAACGTTGTTAAGATGTGATCACATGTATATTCGCATGATAAAGCTGTCTGAGTGGATGTTCAGACAGCTTTTTTTATGCCAGTTGTGGTGTTTGGATTTCGGGCACCTAAAGAAGGCAACCAAGAATCCTCTTAAAAAACGCAGATCCTGGTGGTCTCGATTTAAAAGGTGGCTTAAAGGTTAAAACAGGGGTAAAATATGGATGGTCTGATTGTTATTCTTGATAAGAAAGATATCACCGTTCGTATGGATGGAAAAGCGATGCGTGTGGATAAGCCTGATGGTTCTCTGGAACGTTTTCCTTTAGGGATGATCGGGCAGGTGATTGTGTATGGCCGTCCCATGGTCGCTTGTGATGTATGGCTGGCTCTCGCAGAGAAAAATATACCGGTTATTCTGTTTTCTGGACGTGGGAGGCAAGAGCCGGCTTGGGTAGGAACAGGATTATCCACGGCAGGACGGATTCGCGTGCTGCAACATCAGGCATTTCACCATTCAGATCTTGTTACGCAGACAGCGCGCTGGTTACTCTATAATAAACTGACGGGGCAGATTGCTGTAATAGGTTTGCTATCAGATAAGAAGTATGCAACTGATTTTCCGATCCAATCTTTTGAAAGTGCGCAACAAGCAGCTCAAAAAGTGATTCAACAGATCACGACGACACGTGAATCTGTACTTACCGCGTCAATTGACCAAATTATGGGATTGGAAGGGAGTGCAGCTGCATCCTACTTTGGCTTTTTTTCAACCATATTGTTAAAATCTTGGGAATTTTCTGGGCGAAACCGTCGCCCACCAAAAGACCCTGTGAATGCGCTTCTTAGCTTAACTTATACAATGGTGTTATCTGAGGTTCGTCGAGTGATTCAAATGCGTGGTCTTGACCCCTGTTTAGGAGCAATGCATGTTTTAACTCCTGGGCGAGAATCTCTTGCTTTAGATCTTCTAGAACCGTTTCGTGCGGCGGCTGATATTTTTGTTTTAGGTTTGATCAAGAAATCTCTTTCAAGAGAGATGTTCTCTCTATCATCCTCATCGGGTTGCCGTTTGAATTCTGAGGGGCGTAGACACTATTATCAAGCCTGGGCATTAGCACGCGATGCTTGGCCGATGCCGGCTGAGGTTATCCCCTTTGGTGTTTTCAACGAAATAGATGAAAAGATCGTGTTGCCAGCTATGAATGTTTCCATTGATAGCAAAAATTCTCTAAAATATTGTATTCAACTGCTGGTAGAATCTTTAATGAAAATGTGGGAAATGAAATGAAAATTATAAAAAAACATGATGCTTCTATCAGGCAGAAGATCGTTTCCATGTTTGAATTGACAAGCGAAAGATGTTTGTTCTGTCATAGATATGATAACTCTCTAAAGTCAGCTCTATCTTCTGATTATGGTATAATGTTTATTTTTTACAATAGGATGATTTTGGACATTGAAAATGGTGTTACTAAAGTTAGTTAGCTTTTTGACGCACCTAAATTTCCCTAAAAACATACATGTCTACTGATGTGAAAAAAGATGCGTAACTTTTTGATAATTCTTCCATATAAAAAAATGGAGTACATAGTAGATAATGTTAGTTAGTAAGCTAGCCTTTTTAATATACCTTTTCTTAAAGGAGAATTCATATGCTAACATATTGGATTTAATAGAATATTTATTTCTCAGTCGCTGTCAGACCGGCACCCCACTACGGCAGGGGATTGCGACGAATCTTCCGAATGGGTTCACCCGAATCAATGTCAGACCGGCACCCCACTACGGCAGGGGATTGCGACTCAAGTGATGATCGAGAAGGGGGAAAAAGGGTCAGACCGGCACCCCACTACGGCAGGGGATTGCGACAAATACTAAGAGCGTATAGCTTTGGAGACGTCAGACCGGCACCCCACTACGGCAGGGGATTGCGACAACCCCAGAGGGGGACGGTGCATGCTTGGGTCAGACCGGCACCCCACTACGGCAGGGGATTGCGACTTCTCCTCACGGTGGAGGAGCAGTTCCTTTTGTCAGACCGGCACCCCACTACGGCAGGGGATTGCGACTCAAGCCGGTGGGTATCGAGTGTCGGCGGGTCAGACCGGCACCCCACTACGGCAGGGGATTGCGACCGGTGGGAGGGGGGTAATTGGGACCTTCGGTTCGTCAGACCGGCACCCCACTACGGCAGGGGATTGCGACGCTGCCTTCTTTCGAAGGGACTCCCAGATAGGTCAGACCGGCACCCCACTACGGCAGGGGATTGCGACCAAACTTGTGCTTTTCCGCCTGTGTTTACGGGTCAGACCGGCACCCCACTACGGCAGGGGATTGCGACCTGGTTGAACGAAAATTAAGTGGGTATTCGTCAGACCGGCACCCCACTACGGCAGGGGATTGCGACAGAAAAAGAGCGGAAAGAGCAGAGCGAAAAGTCAGACCGGCACCCCACTACGGCAGGGGATTGCGACAGTCAGCAACGTAGTAAACTACACCCCCGGTCAGACCGGCACCCCACTACGGCAGGGGATTGCGACTCAGTGTATGCACACTGTGGCTGGGAAGGGTGTCAGACCGGCACCCCACTACGGCAGGGGGTGTGACCTGAAAGCTGATGTAAGCAATTGTTACACTTAGGAGAATAACTATGATGTAACCTGGTTTTCTGCAACCAGTAGCCTATCCAGACATGCGTTGCGAGTAATTGCGGGGTGTGAAGCTCTGGAGACAATGTACCTTTCTTGGCCAGTACCAGGCTCTGAGGGGCTAGGCTCGGGTGGTATGGTTAACACATGTGAACTGTTTTAAGCATCGTGATGAGTGACAAGCCAAAGGTGCTGATAGGCTTGGACCAAAAGGTAAGAGGACAGGAATGGATAGTCCCCTGTTATCCATTCGCAGACGTAGTTCCTCCGGCGTATTGACAGAACCTAACCCACCTGCTTTGTTGCTGCATCGGA
>JBQGBW010000057.1:0-26670 GCA_052043475.1 Magnetococcales bacterium HHB-1 | reverse complement strand
GCTCTGGCCAGCAACGTGAAGCGCTTTCTACGCTACCAGTGCGCTCAAATAGCTGGAAAAGCGGAAAAAACAGAGTCAGTTCTTGCATAATGGGGTAAAACTCCCTTCGTTTCACACTGTTTTTTTACCTCAAAAAACGAATCCAGAACGAGTCTGCGGAATTCCAGAACCGGTTATCGAGATTTTTACATCAAACAGTTAACTGGTCAGGAAACACGCCCAAGCTCAAACAGGCTTTTTTCGGAAGACTCATGAAAAGCTTATCAATGAATTGGAATTACCAGATCCAAATGATCGCCATGTTCTGGCTGCGGCCATCAAGGCTGAGGCAGAGGTCATCGTTACTTTCAATCAGAAGGACTTTCCATCTGATATTCTCAAAGGATTTGGAATATTTACCGCGCATCCAGATAAATTTGTAGCAAACCTGATTGATCTAAATGGAGCTGTTGTAGTATCCACCGTCAGAGATCAAAGAAGCCGCTTGATCAATCCACCAATATCAAGTCAGGACTTTCTTGATATTCTGCGGAGTCAGCAACTCACCAGAACAGCTGTGTTCTTGCAAGATAGGATCGATCTAATCTGATCAAATTAGATTTTTGGTTAAAAAAGAGAGGATTGCCCCCCTGCTTTAATGGGGGCTGGTCGGAGCAAAAAGTACAAAAAATATTAATAGATTTTGTCGCAATCCCCTGCCGTAATGGGGGTCCGATCGGAGGTTATGGGGGTCAAAGTATACGACCTCCTTGAGTCGCAATCCCCTGCCGTAATGGGGGTCCGATCGGAGAAGAGAAGACTATGTCTTCATCAAAAGGCTGACTCCAGAGCATCAATGATGGGAGGAGCACAGAAGTGATTCCGCTCCCTCCCCAACTTTTTACTCTATGACAATTGATCCAGTGCAGCCTGAAGATGTTTTTTAATCTGTTGCGCAATCGCGGTGACATCCGCCTTACCCACCACCTGTTCGATCACATCTGGATTAAAAACAGCCACCTCTACATTACCTTCTGCGGTTTCACGTACCACCACATTGCATGGCATAAATACGCTCATATCCACATCGGCCAGCAAAGCCTTATGGGCAAAACCAGGATTACAGGCACCAAGAATCACGGTACGCGGATAATCAACATTAATCTTCTTTTTAAAAGCACCAGAAACATTGATGGTGCTCATGATACCAAAGCCCTCTTTTTGCAGCGCTTCTGTCGCAGCCTCAAGCGTCGCTTCAAAGGAGGTGGAGACCGATTTAACCAGAGCATAGTGTGCCATACTTTCTATCCTTTTCATATTGATATACGATCACAATCAATCTGATTTAGTGATCTCTTTTTCAATCAGTCGCATATCCTCGGTCTGCACAGAGAAGACACTCAACATTCCAGAAGATTCTAAAGGATTTTTCACCATTCGAAAAGAACCCCGCAACTGTCCTTCAATCAGATTGATGGCCAACTGTACCCCTAGACTACCCTTTGTGTTGCGATAATCAAAATTTTTTGGTGGCCCTACACCATTATCTGCAATACGGATGGTCACCTGTTTGTTATCGATCACCTCAACAGAGATATCAAGAAATCCAGAGCGATAATCAGGAAAGGCATGTTTACAGACATTAGAGATCAACTCCTGAGCCGTTAATCCTAGAGGGATCGCTGTACCCAGACCAAAAACCACTGCATCACCCCGGATATGATAAGTAATTTTATCCTGTTGGATACCATAGGTAAGAAAAAGATGGCTCACCAACATTTTCAGATAGGCTCTAAAATCGATCTCCGATAAACTTTCGGACTCATAAAGCCCTTTATGCACCAGAGCCATCGCCTGAATGCGATTCTGACTTGTACGAAACACCTCAGAAGCATTGCTCTGCCGCGCGTTCCGTGATTGAAGACGCAACAGGCTGGATACAATCTGAAGATTATTCTTAACACGATGGTTAATCTCTTTTAAGAGAGTCTCTTTTTCATTGAGCGAATTCCGTAACCGCTCCTCAACCTCTTCTCTTTGAATAATCTCCTGTTGCAGTTTCTGATTACTATCCATCAATTCAGCAGTGCGCTCCTTAACCCGATACTCCAACTTATGCTGATACTCCTCTAAGAGAAGATAGGAGAGGTTAAGATTATTACGCATATCGTTTAAGGAGTTCACCAGACAGGTGATTTCATCTTTATGACTGCTATGAAAACGGTGGCGCTCTAAAACAAGCGGTCTATCCAGGTTATCCCGTTCCAGTTGCTCAGTATATTGTGCAATCCGAACAATATGCTTTGTGATCATCTTTTGAAAAATCATCAGAATAAAGAGCGAGACTAAAATACTCTTCACCGCCTGCGTTCCCATAATCACAAAGAGACGATCAAAAATACGTTTACGCACCTGCTCAAGATCCGCGATCACCCTTAATTCACCCAGTTCAACCGCTTTTCCCTTATGAAACTTAGATAGTGCAAAACGACGTTCCAGAATCGGCTGACCTTTTTGTATGGGTTTCCCTTCAGCAAAAAGAATTTTACTCTTCTGATAGATCTCAACAATCCGCATATCAGGGAGGCGTAAAATCCCTGTGAGCTGAACATTCAGTTGCATATAGTCCATGCTCCAGAGACTGCTGATAATGCTCTCGGTAAATCCCTGCTCCACCAACTCCATCCGTGTCTCGATGGCGGAGATATCCGCTTGATAATCCAGTGCCAGTTGCACGGCGGTTGCAACCACGGTAATCAGGCCACTGACGAACAGAATCGATACCAACATTTTTCGTGCCAGTGTCTCTGGCACAAAAAAGCGCAGCCAACGAAAGAGAAAAAAGCGAGAACGTAAATTATCGGATTGATGGGTCATCACTTAACTAAAGCCTGTTCAAAAATGCTGCAATTTTAAGAGCAAGAACAACTTAAACAAGATTCAAAGAGCCGTTTTGGAGCGCACGTTTCAAGTGCAGCCCAAACAACAAACTAAGGGTGATCAAACAGACTCTGATTCTATGACCGAAAGACAATGCTTTTATTGCAAATATTTCTTTTTCATTGCACTGTATTTTCCACTCTTTTTCAGCTCCTGAATGCCCTGATCCAACATTGTTTTTAATTTTACACCAACATCATTACGTGGTAAAAGAAAAATCAGCGCATGCGGAGCCATTTCAGGCACTTTACGCCAGGCCAGATGTTTATCCAGCTTCAGTTTATCCACCAACATTAAACCTTTAAGCATCACATAGTAGGCGAGAAAGAGATCACAATGGTTTGCATGGAGTTTTGCAATCAATCCAGGATAGAGTTTTGAATTACGGTCCACATATTGATTATCGATACCAAAAGGCTCATAGTTGCTACCATGCACACCACATACTGTATAATTTTTCAGATCCGTGGAGTGATGCAGTGGTGGACCTTTGGGATAGTGGTGCTTGGAATAGAAATAGTGACCAGAGAGTCCTGGTGTATAGGGCTCGGAGAGGAGAAATTTTTGCTCACGCTCCTTGCTGTAGGTTGCCTCCATACCAATTTGGTAGCGTCTCCCCTCCTGAACCCAGGTTTGACAACGCACCCATGGCAAAAGTTCAACATGAATGTCTAAGTTATATTTCGAAAAGACATGCCGTACAACATCCACAGACCAACCGGTTAATTTTTTGCTCTTCTGGCCATTTTCTCTCTCGAAGAATGTAAAAGGAGGCAACTCGCCCTGATCACTGCAAATCTGGATCGGATTGGGAAGTGCATTGATATCTACAGCCGCACGCCCTTGACTCTCTGCTAAAGGCAGTATAATAAATAAAAGAGGCACGATATAACGCAAACACACCATAACCATTTCCTCTATGGTGATAATGGGTTAAGCTTAATTAAGCAATTTCGATTAAAGTTTTTTGTAAGTCAAATCATTATAATGTTTTCTCCTCTCTGTTGTCAATTGCCTCTGCACCGGCTAAGGCAACATGACTCACATAGCATGGTTCTCTATGTAGATTATGCGTATAGTTTATATCCACTGATTTTATCATAGAAACCAAAAAGAGACCATAAAAGAATAAAACCTAAAAACACAACATGATCATTTCTGATAAAGGCGTACAAAAAAGACCGACAGAAAACTTTATTTTCCCATATAGATCATAATGATAAATGCACTCCTCACACCAGAAAAAAACAAATAAGGTGTTTTAGCAGAATCTTAAAAGCAGAACCAATATAATATAACATAATAGAAAAGACTTAGATCCTCTATCCAGAACCCTCTTTAAGAACCACAAAATCGGTTCAAAACAAGCGCACTTTAAGCCTCTTTTTCCCAAAGAGGCGCAAGCTGATATTCCAGTATATCGGCTAGATGAAGCAAATCTTTTCTTTTTTGCGCGTTCATGAGCACCTGTAACAGGGGTGTGACCTGCTGCTGTTTCTCTGCTTGGAGCACGCCTGAACGGATCTTCTCTAAAAAGCAGTCGATCATTTTTGTTAAATCTGCACTGCCCTGCGCCTCCATACCCTGCCG
This sequence comes from Magnetococcales bacterium HHB-1, assembly GCA_052043475.1. Taxonomy (GTDB): domain Bacteria; phylum Pseudomonadota; class Magnetococcia; order Magnetococcales; family JBQGBW01; genus JBQGBW01. Next base: position 22,161 of record JBQGBW010000057.1, on the reverse strand, counting down.
AAAAGCCAGAGCCGCCCGCTCTAAAAGAACAAGGCAGTTTTTTCGCTCTTCTAAGGAGGTACGGCCCTCCAGTTTCAGTTCATAGAGCTGGTTTCTTGCCAATGCATTACCTAAAGGATCTTTAATTTTACGAAAGAGCAAAGAGGCCCTTTGAAACGCTGCGGCTGATTTTTCAAACTGATTCACCTGACGAAAGAGTATCCCCAAAGCAGAGCAGGTTTCCGCCTCCTCGCGCCAGTTTTTCAGTTTACTAAAAACAACCAGACTGTTTTTAAGACTGCTCTCCGCTTTATCAATCTGATCTTTTTTAGCAAAAAACTGTGCCAGATTACGATGGGTACGCGCCTCACCAATGGGATCATCTAAGGCACGAAAAAGCGCCATCGCCTGTTCAAAATTTTCCGCCGCTTCAAGAAACGCCTGCTGCTCTACAAGTAGTGCCGCCAAACGCTGCCTGGTTTCCGCTTCCCTTGTGCGATCACGTGCTTTCTCAAAAAGAGATAGAGCATGGCGAAAGAGTGTTGCCGCCTCTTCAAGATGCTTTTGTGCGGCATAAACCGAAGCCAAGCCACATTGGCTGCGCGCTTCAGCGATCATATTCTCCTGCTCTAAAGCGCTCCAGAGTGCCTCATTAAACGCTTTTTCCGCCAAGCCAAAAGCGCGCCTTGTGAGCAGATTTTCAGCGGTATCAAGCAGTGTCTCCAGATATTCTGGCCACTCCGCCTCATTCTCAGGCACAGGAAAGAGGATCTTTTCCTCTTCATCCTGTGGATATTGATCCAATGCATGACGTAGAAGTCCAGCGCTCTCCAGTGAGCCCACACCACGAATTTTAGCCCCCTGAGATCCTGCCTTAAAAAAATGGATCTTCGCCGCGCGGGAGATATAATGTTCAAAATCAAGAAGGGCATTACGAAAGGCTGGAATGGTCTGCACCTGTTCACCGACACAATTTTCCACTGTAACCGGCGTATGATTACCCACAGGATCAAGGAAGGTATGCACACTGCTGGTCGATACACTTCTTCTTCCTTGGGGAAATGAAAAATCCGCCCCCACCAGGGTAATGCGGTCATAACCCATACGTACGGCAAGATCAACTGTAGGATGGAGAACAATCCCTGAAGCAAAGAGCACACCACGGGATACACGCTCTTTGAGTTCACGATAGATCTCACTATTGGAGTAGGCCACATAACGTGGTCCTGGCCAGTGATCCAGTACGTTATCATCCAATACAGGAAAATAGACCAAGGGAATATCTCTGCAGGATTCACGATCCAGGGGATAGAACATCGCCAGAACAACAGGATAGGGATCGATGGAGACCACCATATCAGGAAGAAGCCCCGCCTGTTGTAAGGGTTTAAATGCCGCATCAACGGCAATCAGAAAAAAACGATCCCGCTCAGTTCGCATCCAGGAGAACTGTTCAGAGAGCGTCGGACCGGCACCAGCCACAACCACATGCCCCCCTTTAACCGTGGAGAAGAGTGCCGCCACATCACGATCCTGTACCACCCGTTCTTCGGCTTTACGAATACGCTCTTTAAGATGTTGGTTTTGTACAAAATCACGGTTCATATAGGGGGTTGCCAACTCCAGGGAGACCTGGGCGGCCAGACGGAAGCCCACACTCTTAGGATTCACCAGACGCAGTGAGGAGGGAATAGCAGTAAAGGGTTGTCTGACGATATCGTTGGTTGAAGGGAAGACCAACTGCGTGCGTGCATCTTTCATCCAACCGGTATGATCGATAAAATAGAGGCTGGTAAGAAAAAGCTCTGGATTCACCAGCACCACCCACAACCGCTGGATGCTGGGACGCATCAGCATGACACTGGGTACATCCCCTAATCCCACACCATAAACCCACGCCTGGCGACTGCTGTTTGGCACACGACGCGCCAACAGTTCTGCATCACGCAGGCGATCATACATGCCAGAGAGATGAATCCCATCCACCGCCAGGGTGGCTTTTTTAGGGGCTGCACCTTCAACAACGGTGATATGACAGCGTGTCAAACCCTGGATCATCTCCCAAACATGGGGCCATTGTGCTTCGATCATCAGGCGATTTTTCTCAAAACACGCTTTCTGATCTGCATTGGGATTATTCATGCGTCTGCCTATCCTTAAAATTTAAAGCAATATAAAGAGCGATCAATAGCGCCGGAATCTGCACGACTTAAATAAATGCTTTGCCACATTGTAGCCTTGCTTCTTCCCCATGGAAAAGGAAAACATCAAAAGATGGCCATAAAAAAGAGAACGCTCAAAAGTGGACTTTGTTTTACCGATAGAGCATGATAGAGTGAGTTGAAGAAATATTGTCATACACATCAATATTTTTTCCAGCGCATCTTAAAAATTTTAATAAAGCGCTTTGCATCTTTAAATTTAAGGAGTTACATCAATGGGACGTTGCGCTCTTGTGGTTGGAAACTGGAAAATGAATGGGCGAATCTCTTCATCCAAAGATCGCGCAAAAGCCATTGTTAAAGGCGTTGAGTCTCTCCAAGAACAGTGGCCCAAACACGAGGAACTCTGTGAAGTGGTGCTCTGCCCACCATTTACCGCTCTAACCACTGTGCAGGCTGCCACCAAAAAAAGCATCGTTGAAATCGGAGGTCAGAATATGGCCATCGAAAAAGCGGGCGCATTCACCGGCGAAATCTCTGGTAATATGCTCAATGATGTGGAATGCCGCTATGTTATTTTAGGCCACTCCGAGCGTCGTGCCCTCTTCAAAGAGATCAACACCACCATTGCCAAAAAAACGGCAACCGCTTTTAAAGAGAACCTCATACCCATTGTCTGTGTGGGAGAAACTCTGGAGGAGCGTCAGGAGGGGGATACCCTTCATGTGGTGCGTGGACAGATCGACGCCATTATTCCACACATCCCCCCAGAGCCAGAAATCCAACAAAAATTAGTCATCGCTTACGAACCGGTCTGGGCCATTGGCACCGGACAGCAGGCCACACCGGAACAGGCCGAAGAGGTCCATCGCTACATCCGTGAAACCCTGGCCGCCTATCTGGGAAAAGAGATCTCTGAAGCGATCCGTATCCTCTACGGTGGCTCCGTTAAACCCGATAACGCAGAGGGACTCTTCAGCAATCCCAATGTGGATGGCGGACTGATTGGCGGTGCGGCACTCGATGCAAAAACATTTTTAGCCATTATTGAAGCCGCCCTTAAAACCCAGAAAAAAGATTAAGCACAGCACGTATAAACGCTTTAGAGAAGACAAATGAATTTTTTATGATAAAATTCATGCTTTTCTTGGTTGCCTCTGGCGCACAATTGATTATTATCTTATTCTATCCTTCAAAATCATGCAGGGATGCTGATTTTTGCATCAACCCATATCGATTGCGTTTGGCAAACCTTTTAATTTAAGCAAATTAATCACTTAAAAAAGGGTTGCGCCTCAATGGAGTAGAGTTCTCATGTCTCTGATTATTAAGGTAATCCATATTATTGTGGCCTTGGCACTGATTTTTGCCGTCCTCTTACAAAAAGGCCGCGGTACCGATATGGGAGCAGCCTTTGGTGGCAGTTCACAAAGCCTCTTTGGTGCACGTGGCGCCGCCGACTTTATGGAAAAACTGACTGCGGTTCTGGCCACAATCTTTATGTTGACAAGCCTCTCGCTGGCTTTCTTCACCACCCAAAACACCCCCTCCTCCTCTGTAATGGAGAAACATGTCGAACAACCCAAGGAGGAGAAATCGGATTCCGATCTCCCCATACCCGCCAAATCCTCTGAAAGTCAGACCACGCCTTTAGTACCGGTATCCCCCACCACAGGTGCACCACTGGCACCACCAAAACAGCACCATATTCCTGAAACCAAAAAGCCAGAAGCACAAGCGCAGGAAAAACCGGATCACACACCACCAGAGACAAAAGAGACCCCAGAGACAAAAAAAGCCGCACCAACCGGTACGGCAACTCCTTTGACACCTCAAACCAACAAACCTCAAACAACACCTACAACCACACCCCAATCAGATAAAAACACCTCTGTCACCGCGCCAACAACTCAAAAAGCGCCCGAAAAAATCGAGACAACTCCGCTACAAACAGAGATCCCAGCAGCAAAAACACTCCCTGCTGTGGATAAAAAAGAGGCCGAACAACAGACACCAAAAGCGGCGGTTTCTGCAACAACGCCCAAAGTGATCACACCAACAACACCCAAAGCCGCCACCTCAGCGGTTACACCAGCACCTGAAGTTTCAGCGGTCACCCCCGCCCCCCCGATGGTGGATACAAAACCGGTTACCGCAGTGACGCCTGCTCCCCCTATGGTTGATACACCAGCCGTATCAATCGATCACACCGTAACCGCGCCAAAACAGCCCACCACGCCACAAACCGTGATCTCTACTGAACCGGCTGAACAAAAAAATACGCCTTAAAAAAACCACAGTCGCTGAAATCTAACAAAGGGGAAGTCGTCTTCCTCTTTAGTAAAATAAAATTTACTTATTGTTTCATACACTTAAAACAGTAAAATAATCCTGTTTCATTTTAATCAAAAAGGAGCAAAAACAATGACATCCATGGCGGATCGTGATGGGAAAATTTGGATGGATGGCCAACTCATTGACTGGAGAGATGCCACCGTACACGTATTGACCCATACGCTCCATTATGGATTGGGCGTATTTGAGGGAATTCGCTGCTACAATACGCCTCAGGGCTCCGCAATCTTTCGACTCTCCGAACATGTGCAGCGCCTTTTTCACTCCGCACATATCCTCAATATGAAAATCCCCTTCTCTCCTGAGGAGATCGAAACAGCCTGTCGTGCTGTGATCAAAGAGAATAATCTAGAGACTGGCTATATACGCCCACTGGCTTTTTATGGCGCTGAGAGCATGGGAATCAATACAGCCGCCTGTAAAGTCCACCTGATTATCGCTGCTTGGGAGTGGGGCGCCTATCTTGGTGAAGAGGGGATGAAAAACGGCATTCGCATCAAAACATCCTCCTATACACGGCACCACCCCAATGTGGTGATGACACGCGCAAAAGCGGTGGGAAACTATCCCAACTCCATTCTGGCTAAAACCGAAAGTTTAGCCTGCGGTTTTGATGAAGCCCTGCTGCTAGATACCGAAGGCTATGTTGCCGAAGGCTCTGGTGAAAATATTTTTATCTTCAAAGATGGTCAACTCAAAACCCCTCCTCTAGACTCTGCACTCGACGGTATCACCCGCAATACCGTGATGCAGATCGCAAAAGAAGAGAACATTCCTGTTCTAGAGCAACGCTTTCCTAGAGATGAAGTGTTGATTGCCGAAGAGGCTTTCTTTACCGGTACGGCGGCCGAGATTACACCAATCCGTGAACTGGATGGCCGAACCATCGGCCCAGGAAAACCAGGACCGGTTACAAAAAAAATTCAGAAGATCTTCTTCGATATTGTCAATGGCCGCTCTAAAAAAAGCATCCATAAAAAATGGCTCGATTTTATTGATGCTTAAAAGACAACCAGATACGCGCTCTTGCTGGAGCGCGTATCTATACATTGTTCGGTATATTGCTGCTCTGCATATTTTGTATCATCAGATTGGTCATCATTTTGGTCATATCAGAAAAGTATCGCAACTGGCGTGTAATCTCCTGGTTATCCGTACGCTGCACCTCTCCTATCTCAATCAACTGACCCAACTGCGCTTGAATCTCCTGCAACAACACCTCTGTGTTATCTCCAGATACGGGTGTTTTAATCACTTTTTCAGGCTTCTTCTCTTCCGAACCAAAACTACGGTTTAAACGCGCAACCAGTTCCGCACTCATGGAGTGGCCATTCTGTTTTGCTGCAACCTCCACTTTTTTCTTAAGCTCCACAGACATGCGAAATTTAATCTGCTTTAAATCATTCGATGAGGGAGAAGATCTTCGCTTCGATACAGCCATAATATAATTCCTGTTGGTTTGATGTGGAAAGAATCAGACACAGCACAATAGCGCAAACACTATACCAATAGCCCTTTTATGGACCATTAGAACAAGAAAAGTCACTGGAATAATGTCTTTTTTTGCCTTTGGATTTTTAAGAGAATCCCCTACAATAGCGCTGTATCATGTCGATACCACCGGAAAGAACTACCTACAAGTGCAGTAAATAAGCAATCTTTGCCGGTATCAATGTGCAATAGAAAGATCGCTTACTCCCCTCCCCTTTTCCAAACCATGAAAGGCCCATTCAACTTTCACGGTCACCACTCATGCAGGAGCACCCATGGCGAATCCAAAGTATCAATATATCTTCACCATGCGTAATCTCACGCGGGTTGTCCCTCCAAAACGGGTTATCCTTGAAGATATCTCCCTCTCTTTTCTACCGGGTGCTAAAATTGGCGTCCTTGGTCTCAACGGTTCAGGAAAATCAAGCCTGCTGCGCATTATGGCGGGACTGGACAGCGACTTCACCGGTGAAGCCAAACCCGCACCGGGTATTAAGATTGGCTTTCTTCCCCAGGAGCCCCAACTGAATCCAGAAAAAGATGTGCGCGGTAATGTTGAAGAGGGTGTGGCCCATATTAAGGATCTGCTCACACGCTTTGAGGCGGTCTCTGCCCGTTTTGCTGAGGCCGGAGAAGATGAATTTGATGCCCTCATTGCAGAGCAGGCGGAACTCCAAGACGCCATTGATCAAAATGAGGCATGGGAGTTAGATCGTAAACTAGAGATCGCCGCCGATGCACTGCGCCTTCCCCCCTGGGATATGGATGTCACCAAACTCTCCGGTGGTGAAAAACGCCGTGTGGCACTCTGCCGTCTCCTCCTCTCCGCACCCGATATTCTGCTCCTTGATGAACCCACCAACCATCTGGATGCCGAATCCGTCGCCTGGTTGGAGCGCTATCTTGAGGAGTATACCGGCACCGTGGTAGCAGTCACCCATGACCGTTACTTCTTAGATAATGTGGCGGGTTGGATCTTAGAGTTGGATCGGGGACGTGGTATCCCCTGGAAAGGCAACTACACCTCCTGGCTAGAACAAAAAGAGCAGCGCCTCCTACAAGAGCAGCGAGAGGATAAAGCACGACAAAAGATGCTGCAAAAAGAGTTGGAGTGGGTACGTTCCTCCCCAAAAGCACGTCAGAGTAAAAGTAAAGCACGTCTGGCCGCCTATGAAACACTCGCCTCAGTCTCCCGACAACAGCGACGAGAGACCCAAGAACTCTTTATTCCTCCCGGACCCCGCTTAGGTGAAGTGGTGCTACAAGCAGAGCAACTCTGTAAAGGATTTGATCAACGCCTTCTGATCGATGACCTCTCCTTTATTCTGCCGCGTGGTGCCATCTTAGGCATTATTGGTGGTAATGGTGCAGGTAAGACCACTTTTCTACGCATGATGGTCGGTAAAGAGCAGCCCGATCAAGGCCGTCTGGATCTAGGAGAGACCGTTAAACTGGCGTATGTGGATCAATCCCGCGATACACTGGATGAAGATAAAACCGTCTGGGAGGTGATCTCTGAGGGTTATGATATTCTCACACTCGCAGAACGTGAGATCAACTCCCGCGCTTATGTCTCCTGGTTCAATTTTAAAAGTACAGATCAGCAAAAGAAGGTGCGCTACCTCTCCGGTGGTGAACGAAACCGAGTCCACTTAGCCCAGGTCATTAAATCTGAGGGGAATCTTCTCCTCTTAGATGAACCCACCAATGATCTCGATGTAGAGACACTACGCGCCTTAGAAGAGGCCCTGCTCTCCTTCCCTGGCAGTGCGGTGGTGGTCTCCCATGATCGCTGGTTCTTAGATCGTATCGCAACCCATATCTTAGCCTTTGAAGGCGACTCTAAAGCGACCTTCTATGAGGGGAACTACTCAGAATATGAGCAGGATTATAAAAAACGTCTTGGCAATCAGGGCATGCAACCCAAACGGGTTAAATATAAACGTCTCGCCTCCTGATGGACCCTCTATAAAGAGCGCATCATTTTTGTGCGCTTTTTATATCTTTAAAAAGAGGTTTCCTGCAAGAAATGGTTAATGTCTCATCATGTGATTAATTAGTGTGCGGAACTGCCTAATTTATAATCACACTATTTTATCTAAAAAATAAAGATAAACAAAGAAGTTATATAAACGATAACATATATTTAAACTATTTCTCTAGATATGGAATAGAGATTGCTTATTTATTAGTACCTTCTAATAGATTACACAAAGATCTGTAATTAAGATCTTGATCATACCTAATAAAGACATGAAGAAAATTGAAGCGATTATCAAACCCTTCAAGCTTGAAGAAGTTAAAGAAGCTCTGATCCGGTTGGGAATCGCAGGAATTACTGTTTCTGAGGTGCGTGGCTTTGGCCGACAGAAAGGGCATACAGAAATCTACCGTGGTGCTGAATATATGGTTGATTTTCTGCCCAAAGTTAAATTAGAATTGATCATCCAGGATGCACTGCTAGAACCCGTCCTGGAGATCTTCTCAACCATCGCACGTACCGGACGCATCGGAGATGGGAAAATTTTTATCTCTGATGTCAATGAGATGGTTCGTATTCGTACCGGTGAACGGAATGCCTAAAAAAAAGGCAGTCACCTGAAACGATCAATCTATCTCTCATATAGAATCATCTTTATTCATCTGACCTTAAACATTAAAATAGGAAATTGAGATCCATGGCGGACAAGGAAGCTATCAATAAAGTTTTTGAAATGATCAAAGAACAAGACATTCGTTTTGTTGACTATCGCTTCACGGACTTCAAAGGTAAATGGCAGCATATCACCGCGCCAGTGCGTCACCTCTCCGAAGATGTCTTCGAAACCGGCTTAGGCTTCGACGGCTCCTCTATTGCAGGATGGTGTGAGATCAACCAATCCGATATGGCTTTTGTTCCCGACCCATCCACCGCTGTGCTTGATCCTTTCACCGAAGAGACCACCTTGATTCTCATCTGTGATGTGATCGACCCTCTCACCGGCGAACCCTACTCCCGTGATCCCCGCGCTGTGGTTCATCGTGCCAATGCTTATCTGAAATTCAGTGGCATCGGTGATACCATCTATGTTGGACCGGAAGCAGAGTTCTTTATCTTTGATTCAGCCCGTTTTGGTGTGGGCATCAATAAAATTTTCCATCATATCGACTCCGAAGAGGGCTCCTGGAACTCTGGCCGTGACTTCGAAGATGGTAACCATGGCCACCGTCCTGGCGTTAAAGGCGGCTACTTCCCCGTACCTCCCACCGACTCCTTCCAAGACATGCGCTCTGAAATGTCTCTGGTAATGGAACAGATGGGTATTGATGTTGAATTTCATCATCACGAAGTGGCAACTGCGGGCCAAAACGAAATTGATATGCGCTTCTCTGACATGTTGACCATGGCAGATGATCTGCAAAAGTTCAAATATGTGGTCCACAATGTCTCTCACCAGTATGGAAAAACCGCCACATTCATGCCCAAACCCATTGATGGCGATAACGGTTCCGGTATGCATGTGCATATGTCGATCTGGAAAGATGGCCAACCCCTCTTTGCAGGTAACCAGTATGCAGATCTTTCTGAGATGGCACTGCACTTCATCGGTGGAATCAAAAAGCATGCAAAAGCACTGAATGCCTTCACCAACCCCTCAACCAACTCTTACAAACGGTTGATTCCTGGTTTTGAAGCGCCTGTGCTCTTGGCACACTCCGCCCGTAACCGCTCTGCTGGTATCCGTATTCCCACCGTCTCCAATCCTAAAGGAAAACGGTGTGAAATCCGCTTCCCAGATCCCACAGCAAACGGCTATATGGCTTTCGCCGCTCTACTGATGGCTGGCCTTGACGGCATCGAGAATAAAATCGATCCTGGCGCACCCATGGATAAAAACCTCTACGATCTTCCCCCCGAAGAACTGAAAGATGTCCCAAGTGTCTGTGGTTCACTGCGTGAAGCCCTCGAAGCCCTCGATAAAAACCGTGACTTCCTCAAAAAAGGCGATGTCTTCAGCGATGACCTGATTGACGCCTGGATTGAGCTGAAGATGGAAGATGTCTACAGACTGGAGCATACCCCCCACCCTGTTGAGTTTGAAATGTACTACTCCGTCTAAGATGATTTTCTGATCTTTACAGATCGACATCGAATGGAAATTTAAAAAAGCTCTGACTTTATGTCAGAGCTTTTTTTATCCCTTTGAATATCAAGACGATCTTCTATAAATCTTTAGCCCTGGTAGAACGATCAATCTTTTTGTTTATGGATGCTGTATGTTATCATGAAAAATACAATGGCTTTGATATGCTATACAAACAAGCTGAAAATGGCCACAAAGCACGATCAATTATCTACCTAGAAATTCTAAATAGCTAGAGGAACAAAAGATGGATCTACGTGTGAACGTACCCGATGATCTGAATGAAGCGATAAAAGACCTCCCTAAGGCAGAAGTAGACCAAGCGGTTGCTGAGGCATTACAAGATGTTGTTGCAACACATCAACAAGGGCAACAACAGATAAAATCTAAAAAAAATCTCAAATGGGAAAAGGCCCCCGCCTTTGGAATATGGGCTGATAATCCAGATGTTGAAGACGTAGACGCTTATGTAAGAAAAATAAGAGATCCACGCACCCATGTTGATTGATTCAGACATTATTATTTGGTTTCTCAAAGGAGATTGGCAAGCAGCATATTTGTTGAATGATCTTGAAGTGATTCAGATCTCTGCTGTAACACATATGGAAATTTTGCAAGGCATTCGCAATAAAAGAGAGCTATCTGAAACAAAAAAAACATTTGATCGATATAATGTGCAAATAATTTATATATCTCATGACATTTCAAAGTTAGCGATCGCACTTATAGAAAGATATGCACTAAGTCATGGCCTCCGATTTGGAGATGCATTGATTGCCGCGACGGCAATAACGCACCAAATCAAGCTCTATACAATCAATGCAAAGCATTTCCTCCCCTTAAAGGAAGAAGGCTTAGACGTAGAAGTGTTTAGACGTAAACGAACGCATTAAAAATCTTTGCTCACATGAAAACCAATGATCTGAACATAAAATGAGATGCACAAATAGAAAAAAAGGTTGAAAATAGAGTGCAATAATTGCATTATATAAAAAACTTTTTTTGGATAACCTTCAAAGCTGGTCTAAAACACAGTCGTCTGCTGGTTGAAGTTTGGATAAAAAAATATAGATTCATCATATTTTTTAGCACAGACTCCTGAAACAGACTTCTGTTCTTAATAATAACGATAAGCTGTTTTGACCCCGATGACAGAGGAAAAAAAAGATGATCATCCGGTTAATACTCCCTACCCTTATCGTTTTGCTGCTTCCCATATCAGGCTGGAGTAGTCTACTACAGTGGCAGGATATCCGATCTCAGGATGTATTCTCAGGTTGGGTATGGAATCCGGTTGAACGTCACATCGATCAATGGATTGTAAACCAGGACGATCTTGGAAAAAAACAGAAACAAGAACGTTGGCAAAGATTTCGCATACTCTATCTTGGACAGTTCCCCCAGGATCTCCAACAAAAATCTCCCCACGGATATCCACTCTGGAGAAATCTTTTTCTACCAAAAAAACAGATCGGTGGAATTTGGGAGGAGACACTCCCCTGGCAACAACAGATCACCCATAAAGAGATCCATCGCCTCTTAAAACGTCCCTTCGACGATGGCACAGAAAACAGCCAAACCATCCAGAAAAAGACACAACAAAAAGGAGAGCACTGGCAATGGAACCCTTTTTCACCATCGCAGATTGATCAGCTTGTTACAGAGCGCGCACTGACCACAAAAATAGCGCCCTCTCCTCCCCAACCCATTATTGTGGCACCTGGTGGGGAAATTCTCCAAGATCGCTATAATAACCATATAGGGAAACCACGCCTCAAAGTTTTTTCTCACCCCATTGCGGCTGAGGTTAAAATTCAGGATATACCTGTGGGTAAAACGCCCATTGCACTGGTTTTTGATCGCGAAGGGATGATCAAAATCCAACTCAGCAAAGAGGGATTTAGCCACACAGAGCGTAAAATCTGGCTCTCAAACAGAAAAACAATCCTCTTTCAAAGAGAACTCATTCATAAAAATCAGACCGAATTAGGCAGGCTCCATATCCGAACCACCCCTTCTGGTGCCTCCTGGTATCTGAATGATAAGAGTGCTGGTGAAACACCCACCACATTGGCGAAAATGATTCCCGGTGTTTATCAACTGACCATTAAAAAAGAGGGCTATCAAACCTGGAAACGTGTCATCCAAATCTCTGAAGGTAAACCTGTCTATATCCGCGCCACGCTACAACAGGGCAAACCATAGATTTAAAATACTTTCATCTCTTTATCCGTAGGAATAGACCTTGATTATCTTAAATGAAACCCATGATCGCATTCCGCAAATCTATCTTGATCCCGCTGAACTCTCTTTCTGTACAGAACCCACCATTCTACGTACGATTCTTGGCTCCTGTGTCTCTATTGTACTCTACGCCCCCCGAAAACGTTTTGGCGCACTCTGCCATAGTGTGCTCCCCTCAATACCGCATAGAATAAAGAAAAAACCAGCCCTTACAAAAGATAGTGCAGCACGTTATGTGGACTCTTCAATCGCTTCAATGATCCATAGCTTTAAAAAACATGGCGTTTCACCTGATGAACTGATTGTTAAACTGTTTGGCGGTTCCGATATGTTTGAGGTTCTACCCAATGGTGGAAACTCTGTGGGACAAAAAAATATCGCCGCTGCGTATAAAGTGCTTAAAAAGTTCTCTTTAGAACCTAGAGCCTGTGATGTGGGCGGTGTACGCGGACGAAAAATAATCTTTGAAACACATACAGGTACGGTCTATGTGCAAAAGCTACAAAAATCCCAGCCGATCACGCTACCTAAGAGAAGAAGCCAGAGAAGAGATACCTTTTTTTCCTTCAAAAAAGCTTCTTGATGTCTATATAAAACAAAGTGCTTATGGATACAAGAATTATCCACTTTTCTCTATAGTATCAGAGATCATCTCAATGCAGTGGATACGGTTACGACCTTGCTTTTTTGCTTGATAAAGGCAACGATCCGCCTCCTTTAAAAGATGATCCATCGCATCATCTTGCAAAGGAATCATGGATGCCCCACCGACACTGATGGTAACCACCTCAGCCGTCCTCGTATTCTCCTGGTGCGGAATGGCTAACTGCTCAACCACCTCACGAAACTTCTCTGCAATCTGTATTAATCCTTGATAATCTGTATCTGGAAGGAGTGCAACAAACTCTTCACCACCATAACGTGCCACCAGATCAGTCGGGCGTTGAATCGACTTCTGTAAGACCTTGGCCACCTTTTTTAAGCAGTAGTCCCCCTCCTGATGACCATAGTGATCATTAAATTTTTTAAAATGGTCCACATCCATGAGAATCACCGACAGTGATCCCTGATGACGCATAGAACGGCGCCACTCATCATTTAGCGCATTATCAAACCAGCGACGGTTAGGAATATTGGTTAACCCATCGAGAAAACTCATCGCCTCTAAACGTTCACGATAACGCTTAAGCTGAAGATGGTTCTGCACCCTCAAAGCAACCACAGCAGGACGGATTGGTTTAGGAATAAAATCTGTGGCACCAAGTTGCAACCCTTTAATCTCATCCTCTTCCTGATCCATGGCGGTGACAAAGATCACCGGAATATGTTTGGTCTGGGTATCCTCTTTTAAGCGGCGACAAACCTCAAAACCATCCATGCCCGGCATATCCACATCCAGAAGAATCAGATCGGGCTGTTTCTCCAGACTCATTTTAAGGGCGGTCTTACCATTGGTGGCAAAAAAAACCTGGTGCTCCTTGCCAAGCGCCTTATGCAAAACCTGAATATTGCTCGGCAGATCATCCACCAACAAAATACGCCCTACTTCCGTTTGTTGAACACGACTTAAAGGGTTATGCATTGTCGAGTATCCCATCAATAATTTCAATTGCTGCTTCGTAGTCTAACCCATTTATCAACATTGTTAAACGTTCCACTTCATCCGCGAATCCAGCCGCACTCAAAGCCGCCTGTTGCTCTTCTAACAGATAACCGGCGTTCATATCCATATCTTCCAGAAGAAGTCGCAACTGTTTTAACTTCTCTAAATCGAGTTCTTGCTTTTCATGCCCCTCTGTTAATTCCTCTGACGCCGTTTTTTTCTCCTCTGTAAGATCAAGCCATACTGCCACACTTGAGCGCGTCATCTCCATGATGTTCGCAAAATCTGCAAGGGATTCTTGATACTGCTCGGTTTGTGAAGCCTTAAGATGCATCTCCAGCGTTTTTGCCTGTTGATAGAGGGGCTCTGCACCAAGATTTCCCGCCAACCCTTTAATCGCATGGCTAAAACGGATCGCCTCTGTCAGGTGACCTTGATCAATCCATTCAGAGAGCCTGATCACCGCATCCTGATAATCGTTCTGCATGCTCTCTAACAGCTGCCGATAAAGAGACACATTACCTAAAAGACGCTCTAGACCCTGCTTAATATTGAGTCCGGGTAGGGTTTCAGGATACTGAGCCTTGATCTCTTCACGCGGTTCTATCTTTGATGATACCATTTGATCCGTTTGATGATGCTCAGGCAGGAGTCGATTAAGCACACGAAACAGACGCTGAACATCAATTGGTTTGGCCAGATGTTCAACCATTCCGGCCGCTTTACACGCTTCAATATCCTGGCGCATGGCGTTCGCGGTCATCGCTACAATCGGTGTGGTGAGTGTAGGAAACTCTATGCAAATGGTTCTTGCTGCCTGGTAACCATCCATCACCGGCATTTGAATATCCATGAGAATCATATCATAAGGCAACGCTAAGCCACGCTTACGCACCATATCCACCGCCTCCTCACCATGAGAAGCCAGATCAACCTGAATATTTGCACGCTCTAAGATCTCTGTTGCCACCTGCTGATTGATCTGATTATCCTCCACTAAGAGAATATGGGTATCTTCAAAATGCGATGGCGGAGGCGATGTCAATTTCTGTTGATTAACCGAAGGCGTTGTATCGTCACTACCAAAAGAGGAGGAGACCGCATCCAAGAGTTGAGAAGGGGTCACCGGTTTGGAGAGAAAATAGTCAATTCCCCCCTGCCCCATGCGTTCACGCATCTCTTCACGCCCATGGGCAGAGACCATAATGCACGAAGCGGGCGCTGGTGTAATGTTGTCTGCCTTTATCTGTTGCACAACCTCTAAACCATTCATATGGGGCATTTTCCAATCCACACAAAGAATGGCAAAAGGATCATCAGGAATGGCCTGTTGCAAAAGCGCAAGCGCCTCTGCCCCTGAATCCGCATCTGCGACACGGAATCCCATATTCCGGAAAAAATTAACCAGAATCTCTCGTGCGGTATGGTTATCATCCACCACCAAAACCCGCTTGCCATGCAGATGTGACTCAGGAATTTTGCACCAGGCTACAGCATCCGGCGCACGATCAAAGGTGGCTGTAAAAAAGAAAAGAGACCCCTTATTCACCTGGCTCTTAACCCAGATTTTCCCCCCCATCATGGTCACCAACTGATGACAGATGGTTAATCCTAAACCGGTACCACCATAGCGCCTGGTGGTGGATGTATCCGCCTGCTGAAAGGGTTGAAACAGCCGTTCAACCTGTGCATCACTCATACCCACACCGGTATCTGACATCTGAAACATTAAGGTGATTTTCTGTTCATCCTCTTCCATCACGGTGATACTAAGAACAATTTCACCTTTCTCGGTAAATTTAACCGCATTATTACCCAAGTTAATAAGAATCTGCCCCAACCTTAACGCATCGCCAAGAAAACGGGGCGGGACTTGATCACACACATTAAAGAGAAGCTCTAACCCTTTCTCCTCAGCACGAACCGTTAAAATGGTTGCCAACTGCTCTAAGACATCATTTAAACTAAAAATTTCCTGCTCTAATTCCAGTTTACCGGCTTCAATTTTAGAGAAATCCAGGATATCATTGATAATACCTAACAGCGCCTGGGCTGAAGCATTCATCTTGGTCACATAATCAAGCTGCTTGGCAGTAAGATCGGTCTGGGCTAGCAGATGACCTAATCCGGTCACCGCATTGAGCGGTGTACGGATCTCATGACTCATATTGGCCAGAAATTCACTTTTCGCCCGTGTCGCCTCTTCAGCGGCTTCTTTTGCCTCTTTAAGCAGTTTCTCCTGCTTTTTACTCTCCGTGATATCCTGTACCGTACCCACCATGCGAATCGCTTGACCCTCATGATCAAAGACCACCTTCCCCTGCTCCAGCACAACACGCTCTGTCTGATCCGGTAACAGTATGCGGTGCTCGACCCAATAGGGTTTTTTTGCATCATTTAAGCTTGCATCAATGGCTTGGATCACCCGTTTCCGATCTTCGGGGTGAACCGCTTTAAGAAAATTCTCATAAGAGGGCTCAACTTCTTTCTCATTAAAAGAGAAGATACGATAGATCTCCGATGACCAGGTAATATGCTCTGTTAAAATATCCCACTCCCAATTGCCTAGTTTTGCGATCTCCTGTGCTTCTGCCAACGTTCTCTGACTGGCCACCAGTGCATTCTCAATTTTTTTGCGTACCGTGATATCACGGATAATCGCTGAAAAGAAAACCTCGCCCTCTTCATGCCAGTTTGAGAGTGAGATCTCTATGGGAAACTCCTGACCATTCTGTTTAAGACCAAAAGCTTCTAAAGGTTGCGGTGTCACAGAGGTGCGATAGTCACCAATAAAGAGCCTGATGGCCGAAAGATGGGCATGATGAAACCGTTCGGGCATTAACATGGTGATCGACTGCCCTTTTAACTGGGATTCATCACGATAACCAAACATAAAGCAGGCACCAGGATTGAGATAGATAATCTCGGATCGATGGTTGACTGAAATAATTGCATCACCCGCCGCACCGGTAATGGCACGGAAACGCTCCTCTGAACTGCGTAACTTCTCTTCAGCCAGACGACGATCGGTGACATCTTTGACAAAACCGATCATGCGAATCACTTCACCTTGGTTATTCCGATAAAAATCGCCATAATCCTCTACGGTGATATAGTTTCCCCAGATACAGCGCATACGAAAAACAAGCGGCTCATTATTACTCTTTGCGTCAGTGAACTGCGTTGTTTTTTCAAAAAAGAGCTCTCGATCGTCGGGATGAATGAGTTCATGCCATGATTCAATACTGCCCTTAAGCTCTTGGATCGACCAACCGAGAATTTTCTCTAAAGCACCACCATAGGTGACTGTATTGTTCAGAATATCCCAATCATAGAGAATATGTCCTGTAGCCATTGTGGCAACTTCATACCGGTTCCGCCACGCCATGGCTTTACTTTCTGCCTGCGCACGCTCCTGCATTGCTTGAGAAAGAATATGGTGCGAATAAGTCAACTGGTATTGTGTATAGGCAATCCAGATTAAGCTGGCAATAAACAGGATGGCCACCAGAGCAAGGATTGTAAAAATCACTCTTCTGGAGTTATAGAATGAGCGGTAGGCTTCTAAACGATCAATCTCAAAAACCAAACCAAACTGATAGGTGCTATCCCACACCCAGGTTCCCACCACAGAAGAGCCGCGATAGTCACGGTAACCATCCAGGTTAATCCCTGCACGCTTTTTTATCAGAGCCTGAGCCGATCGAGTAAGTGGCCAGAGTGTCGGTGCAGTCGAGGGAATATACCCCCTGGTCAGATCTCCCCCTGGATCACGGGACCATAGATTGAGTACCGAACGTTCTCCCCGATCTAATAAACCAACTTTTATTATACTGTCACGAAAACGGGGTTCTGTCAGAAAACGGCCCTGATGATTTAAAATATAGGAGTCTCCAGTCTCTCCTAAGCGGGCCAGTTGTGAGATGCGAGTGAACTCTAAGGAGGGATTCAGACGAATGGTAAAAGCACCAATAATCGCTTTTGTCTGATGATGATAAATCGGTGTCGCCACAAACATGGTGGGCTCTTTCTGTTGCATTTTACCAACAAGATCAGGTAGAGGAACATCCGATGGTCGGGGTAGAATTAGTTTCTGCTGACCTTGAAGTACGGCTTCCAGAGGCTCACCGGGACCAAAAAGTAAATTGGTCTCTGCCAGATTATTATCACGCATGGAGCCCATATTAATCCCCGTTTTGGAGATCACAAAAAAACCGAGATCACGGTGCCCATCCAACATTGGTGAAACAAGCTGACGCAGTTTTTTTAGATGGGGACTTTTTATCAGACTTTGGCGATCAGGCGGTTCCTTCAAGAGGTTTTCGACCGCCTCAACAACCCCGTCACGCTCCACCCAATGCATCACATCGTGAAAACGTGAGTGAATCCAGAGATGCAGTGCCTGATGGGTCGCTTTTCTTACCGTAATCAGTTTACTGTGCAACTCCTTGCGGGTTTGTTCTTCAATCTCCCCTAAGGCGGACCAGGTGAGCATACCAACAGTCACTAAAAAGAGCAGACCAATACTGACAAGATGACCAAAAAATGATGTTGTACTCTCTCTTTTTCCCTGAAGCGAAGCGATCAATGTCAGGCTGGAAACGGTCACCATCACAATAACAATCAAGCCACTGAGCAGATTGGTATTGAGCATCATCTGTTGTACAGGGGATTGACTACTCGGTACAAAAACCGCTGCGGCCATACCGGTATAGTGCATGGAGATGATGGCGAACCCCATAACCAATGCACTCACTAAAAGACGCTGTATCCTGCCATATTTTTTATCCTGTAGAGGAAGAATAAAAAAACGGATACGCAACGCTAAGAAGGATAATCCGATGGCAATAACAATCGATAGGATAAAAAGGAGAGGATCATAATAGCATATTGCGGGTATCTCAAGGGCGGCCATGCCTAAGTAGTGCATCGCCACAATCCCCAATCCGATGATCACCGCACCAGGCCATAACCGTAAAAGCGCGGTGTGCTGTTTCACCATCCACTTGAGCGTAATCAGACCGGCAATGATCGCCGGTACAATGGAGAGCACCGTATAAAAGAGATCAAAAGAGATTGGAAAAGGAGGCTTAAAAGCCAGGATCGCCACAAAGTGCGTGGACCATACACCCGCACCAAAAACAACACCGCCCACAGCAATCCATTTTCGACGATGAAAGGTTTCATTCTCCTTGAGCACTCTTCTAGCCACATGCAACGCAGTCAATGAAGCGAGTACCGCGATAAGATAGGAGAGAAAAACGAGGATGGGTTCATGCGCACCGAGTACGGTTGTGCAGGCTTTAAGTGAGGGAATTTTGAAAGCGGTGAAGTTTAGAAGAGACATATAGATATATCTTTTAGAGAGAGGCCATAAAAGATATCTTTAGAAGTGCTACAAAAAAGAGAGTCCAAGCGCATCAAGGTTGATACGCTTTGGCATCTTAAAGTTTAAAATGTGCAATCTCCTCTTTGAGTACACGTGACATCGTATTCAGTTCGCTGGCCTGTTGATCGATCTCCTGCCCCAAGTGGTGCAGATCCATGGTTGTATGGGTAACACGCTCCAGTGTTTGGGCATTTTTGTGTAAATGCTGGTTAGACTGCACAATCGATTGCGTGATTTGTATATTATCTTTTGCGGCAAGTTCAAGGCGTTGCGCCACATCACTCATCCCCATGGAGGATTCACTGACGCGCATGGTGACTTCAGAGACCCCGGCTGAAATTTCACTGACACTGCGTGTAACTTCCTCAATTCCTGAAGAGGACTCACCCACACGCCTTGTCACCTCTGAGGTTTCAGCGGACATTTCATCAATGGAGTTAGAGATGGCATCTGCCATGAGACCCTGTTCGGCAACTGACTCTAAAATCTCCTGGTTGGCATGTTCCATCGCCTCCATACTCTGGGCCGCTTCCTGGCTGGCTTCACTTACCTCATGGGTATGACCTTGGATCTCATCAATACGTTGGGCAATATTTTGTGTCGATTCACTGGTCTGTTGTGCAAGATCTTTCACCTCATTGGCGACCACCGAAAAACCTGCTCCTGCCTCACCGGCACCAGCGGCCTCAATGGCGGCATTAAGCGCCAACATATTGGTTTGACCCGCGATATCGTTGATCACCTTGACTACGTTACCGATCTCTCGTGCTGAGCGATCAAGATTTCCCATACGCTCAGAGGTGGAACGCGCCTGTTGATTTGCCTCCTGTGCCCGTGTTTTTGCCACTTCACACCGTTGCCTGACATCGGACATGGATTGTACCATACTCTGAACCGCATTCACAATCTGCGAGACATTATCCTGCGTTCTTACCGCCGCCTCACGCACATGCACCATACTGGTACTCGCTTCTTCCGCCGCCGCCGCCGCTGTATTCAGATTGGCACTGGCCTCCTCCGCTGCTGCCGAGATGGTGGTCATATTATCACTGGCCTGATGTGTTGTGGCAGAGATCGCCTGTAAACTCTCATCCGCTTGCTGTACCGTTTCGGTGACCTGGTTAATCCCTGTGGCCGTTTGATGAACATTCTGGTTGACTGTTTTGATTGTTGTATTCACCTGGTGAGCGTTGTCACTGAGTTGGTTTGCAGACTGACGGAAATCGTGCGAATATTGATCCAACTGTTTGGCATTATTGTTAATTTTACCAAGAAGGTCCCGCAAATTCTGTGTCATATGGCGCACACAACGGAACAACTTACCGATCTCATCATTACGCTTTTGTGTGATCAATTCACTGACACGCAGGTTCCCATCCGAAACCTCTTCCATCACCGCCATCACCTGTTTCAACGGTCGTGTAATCCCTTTAATAATAATATAGGCAAAGAGTATGGAGAGCATGAGCACCAGCAAGACCACGATCATAAATGAGAGCATATTCTGCCAGAGGGCCGCTTCCACATCATCCACATAGAGTCCTGCACCAATGATCCATCCCCAGGGCTGAAAACCTTTAACAAAGGAGACTTTTGCCACTGGCTCATCAAAATCGGGCTTGGGCCAGTAATAATCCACAAAGCCCTCTCCTCTTGCTTTAACCATCTCCACAAAAGCATTAAAAAGCTTTTTACCATTGGGATCGGTGAAGGTGGAGAGATCTGTGCCATTGAGTTTCGGTTTTATGGGATGCATCACCATGTTAGGGTGCATATCATTGATCCAGAAGTAGTTCTTCTGATTAAAACGCAAAGACTCGATCAGTGTTAATGCACGCTTCTGAGCCTCTTCACGGCTTATTTTCTGTGCGACTTCCTGAGCATGAAAATGTTTCAAAATCCCATGAGTTGACTCCACCAGATGGTGGATCTTATCCCGGCGATCATCCATCATGGCGGTCTCTAGGGTGTAGAGGGCGTCAATGCCATTGATTAACATACCCAGAAGAATCACCCCAACCATGAGCGATATACGCATAGATAGCGGTGTATTAACTAAAAAACGATCAATCACGCTTACATCCTGATAAATTATATGTAAGTTATAGATATCATCCAAAGAATCAATCTATAAACAAGAAAATCCATTCTGTCAAGCACCCATTAACACTTTTAAGAAAATGAATTTTTCATTATATCACATAGCACATGTAAGATAAAGTCTATTTTTACCGTTTATGGCGGTCACTCTTAACATAGGCATCATGACATCACTTTTTACCCTTGAGTCAATGCCATTGATAAACAAACTTTTATCATCAGAAGATGAGATGCAAAAATTCCCTCTTAAACATTTCGTAACCGTTCAGGTGGTCTGGTCATTACTTGGAAGAAGAGAAGGTGCTGGAAAACAAGAATATTGGCTTTGGATCAGGTTCCCGAAAAAAGGCGATATTCGGTGACATGAAAACGCAATTCAGGCAATTCAAAAAGTTGACGACGTGCAAACTTTGTGGGATCAATATGGATATTTCCACCACATTCACAAGCTGTCGATGGTTTTACAATCGATAAACGTATCAACTTCATCAGGTGGTAACTGCTTCCGAGAAACGCCCTCATGTCCTGGTTGAGCACCTTGAGATCGTTGAGATTTTTTCTTTGATTGGCCCGAAGAATGATGATTCCTCTTTTGCTTTCTTGTTTTTTTGCCAAAATCACTGGAGGGTGGACGAGAGGAGTTCTGAGAATTTAAATTTAATTGCTCTTCCAGTTCTTTTACTCTAACTTCCAATTTTTCAAGCCGTTCAATTC
>JBQGBW010000056.1:0-27076 GCA_052043475.1 Magnetococcales bacterium HHB-1 | reverse complement strand
TGCGTAAAGCCAACCCTTTTGTAAGGCAGGTGAGCAATATTCGTCGAGAGTTGAGTAAAGTGGCTGTTAAAGAAGAGATCAATAAAAAGAGTCAGACTGCGATGGCCGCGCGGCGCCGTGGTTTAAGTCTGCTCTAACAGATTGAGGCTTGAGGAGAGGTTTTTATGTATCTGCAACACTTTTCCCTGGCGCGGTTCCCTTTTGTTAATGTGCCTGATGAAGATATGTTCTTTACAGGTGGGGAGCGGGGACGGTTGCTGGATTATATGCTCCTTGCAGTAACAAAAGGGGAGGGGGTTATTAAACTGACCGGTGGAACCGGTTATGGGAAGACGATGATTGGGCGTATGTTGGTGGCGCGTCTTCCCCCTTCTGTGGTCTCCATCTATCTTGCGAACTCCGTTCTCTCTATCCGGGATCTCTTTTTAGCCATGGGACAGGCGCTCAACCTCTCTTTGGATGAGCGTGCGGATACGCCAATCTATCGAGAGGCTCTGGAGAAGCATCTGAATCGTTACCACCTGCGTTCTCAGCAGGTGGCGTTGTTCATTGATGAAGCGCAAAATATGCCGCCAGAAACCTTGATTGAAGTGTTTCAGATTGCATCTAAGCGTGTGGATAATACGCCTCTGATTCAGTTGGTGCTTTTGGGCCAGCCTTCGCTTGATGCGCTTTTGCGTTTTGCGCAGGGTGGGGTGTTGGCGGAAAGTGTGGATGTGGATGTGGCGCTTCGACGCTTTAAATTTGATGAACAGGAGCGCTATCTTTTATGGCGCTTAGAGCGTGCTGGAGCATCACAGGATGGGCAAATTTTTCATGCACGTGCCAAGCGGCAGATTCACCGTTTAGCCCGTGGTGTGGTGCGCCATATTAATCTGGTTGCGCATAAGAGTTTGCAGGAAGCTTATCTTGATGGACAAAATGTTGTTTCTGTAAAACATGTGCGCCAAGCCGCACAATTGTGTGATTTTCTTGATGATGCTTTGAAGAAGAGACGATGGCTTGCTGCCATGGGTGTGGGAACACTGCTTCTTGGTGGCGGAAGTTTTCTTTTTTGGGATTATTTTGCAGATAAAGAGAAACGTTTTGAGCCTGTGGTTCCAACAGATCAGTCTGTTTTGTATGGCGGAGAGGGTTTGAGTTCTCAAAGTCAACATAAAGGGCAGCAATCTTTAGTACAAGATTCTGGTGATAAGAAAAAAACAGTTGACTCTATTGAGCATGCAGGACCGGCTAAAGATCCTTTGAACCGTTTTGATCACGCGTCTCAAGCCAAAGAAATTTCTCAGGAGAAGCATATCGCAGGAGAGGTTTCTGGTGAGCAGGAGAGAGAGGAATCTGTTCAGAATGCGTCTTCTTTGCGTACTAAAGTGGTGGCTGAAGATGCGTTGCGTCAAAAAATGAATGGTGAATCAGAAGAAGATCGTTCTTTGAGCGTGGTGCGAGAGAATCAGAAAGAACCTGTCAGTCGTTTGGCGCCATCATCAGTAAAAGAGGTCTCTTTTAAGGAGCAGTGGACAGCATCTCAAGGAGTTTCTGCACATTTGCAAGCTTCGGCTCGTTGGTTAAAGCAAAAGAAAAAAGAGGGTTACGTTATTCAACTGGTGCAAGTGAAAAAAGAAGAGGTTTTTCTTGAAAATATGGATCGTTTATTGCATTTGTTTAGATTAAGAGAGTTGGATCAACGTGATCTGCGTATCTTTCATTTTTTTAACAATTATTTCGCCGTTTATTATGGCTTCTTCCCCACGTTTTCCGAAGGTATTGAAGCGTTGAGTGTTCTACCTGCCGAAATTCGTGAATTTGGTCCTAATTTGCAGGCTGTTCGCCTGTTACAGGAGACCGTGGATCGTGTGGGAATCGTGGTAGACGAAGAGTCGGATGGAGAAGAAAAGCAATGAATAGCGCTCCAGGGGGAAACAACGGCAATCGTATGGTATCAGGATTGCTGGGTATTGTTTTAGGGTTATCGGGATGTATGGCTAATCCACCGCCAGAGCCTAAAGGGCATATTAAACCGCCAGAGAGGTCGATTGGTGGTGATATCCCCACCCCTGTGGAGCATTCGCAGTTTGTTGATATGCCGGATAAGTCGGTGCTGGCGAACGATGTGGAGGTCTATAGTATCGGGGTCTCAGATATGCCGGTGAGAGATCTGCTCTATGCTTTGGCGCGGGACGCGAAACTGAATGTGGATATTAATCCAGGAGTTCAGGGGCGGGTCACTTTAAATGCGATTGAGCAGACGCTTCCACGTATTTTAGAGCGGGTGGCCCAACAGGTTGATCTGCGCTATGAGGTGCGAGGGGATACCTTAATTGTCTCTCCAGATCTTGCTTTTCTGAAAACCTATCCGATCAACTATATTAATATTCAGCGCTCCAGTGATATCCAGATGTCGTTGAATAGTCGGATCGATACAGGAAGCAATGGAGAGAAGAATGCCATCGCTTCGGAAAACAGTTCTTCGGTAAATGTGGGGACCAGGTCTCAGAATGAGTTTTGGAAGACATTGGTGAACAATGTTCGTGGAATTATCAAAGAGGAGCAGGTACGCACTAAAGTTCCTTCGATTCCTGCAGAACCTGGTGGCGCTGAAGAGGAACAGAAAGAGGTGACTCTGGAGGCGGATAAGGTTGAATCAGAGGGCAATAGCAATGTTTTTGCAAATCCCCAGAGCGGTCTGCTTACGGTTCGGGCCACATCCAGGCAGCATGCGGAGATTCAGGCTTATCTTGATCAGGTGATGGTGGGTGCACGGCGTCAGGTTCGTATTGAAGCGACGTTGGTGGAGGTGGAGTTGAGTGATCAGTTCCAATCGGGTGTTGACTGGTCGGTGGTGCGAGATTTGGCGCATAACCGGCAGGTTACAGCGATTCCTGGTACGTCGGGCGTTGCGGTGACAACCAATCTGACCAATACCCAGGCTACGCCTCTTTTTCAGGATGCGCCAAACTTTACCATGAGTACGCTCAGTGCGGCTTCTGGTCTCGGTAATATTACAGCCACTGTGCGTGGTGTAACCTCTACGGTGCGCCTGTTAGAGCAGTTTGGTAAGGTGCAAGTGCTCTCCACGCCAAGGTTGGTGACGTTGAATAATCAGGTGGCGGTGCTTAAGGTGGTGGATAATGAGGTCTATTTTACCATCGAAGCCAAAACCGATGAAGATGAAAATACCCGCTATACCTCAGAGGTTCATACCGTACCTGTCGGATTGGTGATGAGTGTTCTTCCTCAGATCAGCCCCAGTGAAGAGGTGACATTGATTGTCAGGCCAACCATTACCCGCATTGTGGGATATGTGCAAGATCCCAATCCTGGTTTAACCACTGTGGCCAGTCAGGTACCCAAAGTGCAGGTGCGTGAGATGGAAGCGATCCTTCGGGTTGAGAGTGGCCAGGTGGCGATGATTGGTGGTTTGATGCAGAACCGGGTGGATCGATCCGATGCGATGGTGCCAGGGTTCTCAAGAGTTCCCTTTTTAGGTCATCTGTTTAACTATAAAAATGATTCGCATAAAAAGACCGAGTTGATTGTCTTTATGCGTCCCACGGTGGTCTCCTCCCATGCGGATCTCTTAAACAGCGATGATATTGCCGCGCTCCGTGAAGCCCACAAAAAGCCGATGGATGAATCCAAAGTGGGGAAAGGTTACGGTTATCGATCACGAAACCTAAGAAGTCGATTTTAGGATTGACAGTGCGGAAAGGATTGCGTATCCTTTCCGCGATCTCAAAAAAGAGGTGCTTTTAGTCAGGCTCTTTGAAGATCGTGATTTTATCTCCTTTAAATTTTATCACCTTTAAATTTTATAGATTTTATATCGCCGCCTTAGCTCAGTTGGTAGAGCGGCTCATTCGTAATGAGTAGGTCGTCCGTTCAAATCGGATAGGCGGCTCCAAAAGCATAGTAAAAACAAAGCGTTGCAAAGCACTGTTTTTCGAATGTAAAAGCAGTGCGAAAACGTTTCCAAAAGCAAAATTTTAAGAGCCAGGAGATTCAATTTTAGGATCTTCTGGCTCTTTTTTATTTATAATTTTGAGCCTGTTTTCAGTTTTGATGGGAAGGTCTGCTTTGACATAATTGGGCTTTGTTGCGCAAAGGATATTTTTGATATAAAGCCTTTTACTCCAGACACATTACACCATAGCAGGGTAGCTTTTAGGCATTCCAAGAGTTGTAAATTTATTCAAGGTTGAGTTCTTTAAGATTCTCAATAGTTTTAACAAAGACCTGTGTGTGATCTAAGGAGATGCGTTTTTGAAGAGACGAAGGATTATCTGAGAAGGATGATTGAGAGAAAAAAGTAGGAAAAGAAAAGGCCAGACGTGGGAGCGTCTGGCCTTTGAATGAGTAAAAAATAAAAAAAGATGACTTATCGGTCTTGTCTGTGAACAAGTCTGTAGATGGCTATGGGAGTGATGCCATAGGCGTGTGATGGGCGGCCAATAAAAGAACGTATAAGATCGCTATATGCGATAACCATATTGTGCAAGATAGCCCCGCTTTTTTGTTCTGCACTATCAGGCTCTGTCTCTTCTGTATCGGGGAATGCATCAAGAGAACATAATAGGTTCCATTTTCCTGATATGTTTTCTCCGTACATCATAGCCAGTGCGCTTGCATTGGCAATAGATTTATTGCGTTCCAAGTTTCCCCAAAAATGTTTCCCATTTCTGGAAGTAAGAGAAAGCTGTAAAGAATTAGGCAGAATATTTAACATCTTGGGTGCAAGTCTATTTAATGTTTTCCACAATCTTAGCTCTTGTTTATCTGTTGGGGCATTTGACATCTGAGCATTTTTAAATTCTGGTATTTTCTCAAATTCTGGCATTATCGGGATGAAATCTCTCATTAGCTGCACATCAAGAACAGATATCTCTCCTGTAAGAAGAAGGAGTTGACCAATCTGTTTTGGCTCATGCCCGATAAAACCTTTTTCTTGTAATTGATTAATAACATCAAGAAGCCATGGCCATGTTGGATCATATTGAGCTTCATGTTTTAATCCTGATTCTTTCCCTGACTTTTTATCAGTATGGGCAATTTTTCCCATACCTATATGGGAAGCTCTCTCGTTATGAACTGTTTTATGTTCCGTGCTGGCAAATTGAGTCATATGTCCGTGCTCATTTATTCGAGCAGAAAAAGACTTCAGCTTCTCAAAGTCAACATAAATGAAGTCACATAGGAAATTTATGTTTTCTGAATCCTGGTCCATTTTTCATCCTCTTATCTATTTCTCTGTGAAATTGTTCTATCTCTTCCTCATATTTAGAATAATCATCCATCCATTCACGCACACGCTCTCTATGTTGCGCACGCTGTTCAAGGTAGCGAATTATCCATTGAGGCAAAATTTTTTTGAGTGTCATGGCGACGGGTCATCCTTTGAGGGAGTCAGATAATTGTGAAAGCCCACATGAGTTTTAGACCCTATTGACTGTATCAAAATTCCCTCAAGGAGTCACCAGGTAGCTGATACGGAGAGAGGGCGGAGATAAATTAATGTGCTCTCTCGAATAAGAAAAAGGATTGAGGCCACATGACTCTAGCCCCATATGAGCCTAACAGGTTTTTTCTGTTAGGTCATCGTTTATCATAATAAAAAAGCCTATATTTTATATCTAGCCAAGCGATTAAACCGTTCTTATTAAAAATGCTCTTTGCGTAACAAAGCCCATCAGATATTGAAAAGCAAAAAAAACATCTTTTTACCCGAAAGCTAAAATGGTCTATAATGATGGATCGGTAGAACTTACAAGGAGCCTCTTCCATGACAACATTGGCGCTCGATACACTCTCTTTTGCAAAGAAGCTTAAAAAATCAGGCTTCTCTGAGGAGCAGGCTGAAGCATTAACCGATGTCATTCTTGAGTCATATCAAGCCCGTTTAAATGAACTGGCAACCAAACAAGATTTAGCCGAATGTAAATCAGAAATTAAAACGGAACTCTCCGAAACAAAGCTTGAGATGGTTAAATGGGTTTCTGGTCTGCTTTTGGCTCAAACTGCGCTGATTATTGCTGCCTTTTTTGCCATGCGGCGTTTTATGTCTCCTTAAAGAAAAGAGAGAATACAACAATTAGGCGAATGACTGCACACGTTGATAACTCAATGAGCGCCACAACCACTCAAGGGGGCCAAAACGAAATTTTCTTAACCACCAGCGCGAATAGATAAGTTGAACAGACCAGATCATAATGACCAGTATAAAGAGTGAAGAGAAGTTCCACTGATTAAAAAAGCCCAAGCCATGGCCATAAAAAATGGTCGTTAAAATTAGGGATTGAATAATATAATTAGAGAGTGCCAGACGTCCGACTGGGATTAAGAGTTTTACAGATCTTCTCAACCACCCCTTATAAATTAGCAGTAGAAAAAGCCCAAGATAACCTAAACTCATAAAAATACTGGAAAGATAAAGTAAACTGCGTCCTTGATAGAGTGAAAAGGAGACATGCCAATGATGTGTAGAGTCTAAAAACAGGCCATAGGAGGCTAAGAGTATGCCGATGCCTAAAGAGAACAGTAAACCATAAAGAATCTTTAGATTGGGTTGTGAAGAGAACAGTCCTAATCGATAAAATCCCATACCGATTAGCATCATGGCGGTGGATTTCCAAAAGTTGAATGAAAAAAAGAGCGTTGTGGAGAGAAACCAAAACCGTGATAGACGCTCCGGCATCTGTTGTAACCACGCGCCCTGATAGATTATTACCTCTTTGATGATCTCTTCTTGGGGGGGATGCCAGAAATAATCAGAAAACAGCTTGAGTTGCCATGGTGGCATGGGCTCAATCCAGAGCTGTGATTGATACATCACCAGAAGGGGAGGGAGAAGTAAGATAAAGGCGGTGGTGAAGAGTGCTGAAGGGCGTTCATGGCGCAACCAAAAGATTAAAAAGCCACTGATTGCATAACTGAAGAGAAAGTCGCCAAACCAGATCAATGTGCCATGCAGCAAACCAAACAGCATCAGCCAGAACATACGGCGAAAATAGATTTTTTTATAATGTGCTTTCGATCGTTGATTTCGATCACTCTGCAGTGCGATACCAACACCAAAAAGAATGGCTAAAAGATTGATCGCTTTAAGATCTACAAAGATCCTGCCAAATCCCCATAAAAACTGATCTAAAAAATCCATCGGAATCAAAGAAGGATTGCTATAAGCCGCACTTACCCAGGCGACACTCTGTACATTGAGGATTAAAATGGCCAGAATGGCAATACCCCGCAGGGCATCGATACTTTTAAGACGCTGTGTCGATGCCACTGGGGTGAGATTTGCAGTGATCATACAGATGAAGCCATCTGTTTTTGTCTGATATCCGCAAGAAATGCCTGTACAGCCGGATTTTCTGGTTCCTCTTTTAAGAGTTTCTCAAAAAGTGCTTCGGCCTCATTGAGGCGTCCCATCTCCATATAGAGGTTCCCCAGGCGGATCTGAACCACAATATCCTCTTTTGCAAGATCAAGGTAAGATTTAAAGGTGAGTTCGGCCAGATCCTTTTTGCCCATTAAGCGCAGAAGTTCTGCGTAGTGTGGGAGATGAATCGGCATCAGTTTAGCCAGACGCTCCATCACATCCGCTGCGCGATCCATCTGGCGCTGTTTTAAGTAGATCGCTGACAGACGCGGATAGACATCCATCAAAAAGAGATCCAGTGTAATCTCTTCATAGGCTTGAATCGCTGAAGAGAAATCCTCTTTAAGATCATAAAACAGCCCACGAACAAAAGAGAGACACTGATCTCGCTCCCCAATGGCACTATTCTCCAAACCTTTAGCCATAAAATCGAGGCGGTTCTGATCTTTATTACGATAGAGTTGCATCGCTTTGGTGCGTACGGTAAAGATGTTACTCTTCTCTGCCACATCGCGACGAAAACCATGCTCCTGCTCTTGCAGCATCTCCTCAAACTGCTGCTCAAATTGAAGCAATCGACTCTCAATGCGTGGCGGAAAATCATTGGGCTCTTTTTTTAGTTTATCAAGAACAATGCGGGCCCGTCCTGGTTGATGATCCTTCTCCCACTGTTTAAAAAGCTGATTAAAATTAGGTCGCGGCTTCTCCTCTTCAATTCGCATACGCAGACGTTGCCGGGATTCATCTAAGAAGCGAACCACCTCTTGGGCATTATCCCGATAGATCTCATAGTAGCGTTTTCCGGTCTCCTCAATCTCCTCATCGCTCCACTCTCTGTTTTTATCGGGCCTGGAGAGTTTAAGGAAGGCGCGTACATCCCAGCGCTTAACCAGAGGGGAGAAGCTTTTATACTCATGATCAAGCTTGGCTTCGATATCATCCATCTTCTTTTTAAAACGAAAATCAGCCGACTGTCCCTTGCGACCAAAAAGGCGTGAATTATACTCCAAACCTTTTGATGCCAACTGGCGGATCTCCTGAATCGATTTTCGTGCCTTATCCAACACTTTTAAGGCATCTCGATAATAGGTAGTACGACTCTTTGCGTCCTCTTTGGGAAGAACCTTCTCGATTATCGTTTTAGCGGGCTTATCTAAGGGTGTGAAAGAGACATCCGACCAGGGAATATGTTTAATCCCCTCAATTTTGGCCGCGCCCAGTGCGGGGTTGATCACTTCACAATCCACCTCTTCAGCGGATTTAACCAGAAGCTTCATGCTCTCAATCGATTGATAGAGCACAGGCCAGGTTTCTGCTTTCCAGCCGCCATAGGTTTCGACCAGAATGTTGGTGGGGTCCATATCCGGGCCCATTTCGTGCTCGACACTGCCTTTAACGTGGGTAAAGCCCTCTCGACTGAAACAGAGATCAAAACCAGCGAGAAAAATTTTCTCAAAGCCCATTTTAATCGCCATACCAAAAGCCTGGTGAGAGACGGTGGCGCCGGTAAAAATAAAGTTGTCGGGATTTAAATCAGAAGCCCAAGGAAATCGAAATCCCCAGTAAACATTGCGCCCTCGCCACTGTCCCATTAACTTAGAAGAGGCATGGTACATATTGAGAAAGACCGCATCTTTCCAGAGTTCCAAGGCATTGCGGCTCACATGAAATGAGGTGTCGTAAGGATCGATGGTGGCTAAAAAGTCGGGCTGGATATTCTCTTCAATCAGATGGCGGCTGATTCGTGATACCGCAATCACCACCACCTCTTCACGATGCTTCTTTACCCAATCAAAGGCATCACTCAAAGAGGGGCCGCCTGCTAAAAGAACGGCTGTTTTTCCTTTAAAAGCATCACGCAACTGGGTTGAGGGGGTACGGTTCTCTGCTAAGTTTCTTAATCCTTCCTGCATAAAGGCCAGAGAGCCCAGTTCATGTTCGGTAACCCGGTGCAGTTGCACATATTGCTCAAAAAACAAATTCCAGGCTAAAAGATAGTCCGGTAGACTGGCATCCAGTGTGGCTAGTGATTTTTCAGTGACCACATGGCCAAGATAGAAGTAGTCCTGAATTGAGAAATCTTTCGCTTCCTTTTGCCAATTTTCTAAAGCGCAGAGACGGAGATTATCGGGGAGGTTTTCAGTCACGCCTTCTTTAATAAGGCGCTGATATACCGGTTCTAATTCAATAAAAAGGTAGCGTGTTCCTTCAGGAAGGCCATGATCGATAATATATTGAATCAGCAGACCGCCATCACTGCCCACAATCAGATAGAGATAATCTTCACGCCAGAGTGCTTTGCCATAATGGCGCTGATAGAATACCTTTGATCCCACCTGGGAGAAGGTTTCTCGATTGATCGAAGGCAGATACCTTTCGCCAAAACGGTTCTGCATCCAAGGGCCCAGGTTATCATTACCAAGACTCACAGCAAATTCCTCTCTATCTGTTGATACTGGGTTGTATTTTGTTTTAAACAAAGAAATAATAGAAGAAAATGGATGAATAATTTAAAAAGAGCGCCTCAAAATGCCTGACTCCTCAACGCTTTCGAACGATCAAACCCAAAAGCTGTTAGATCAAGCCCTGCAAGCTCTGCAAGAGGGTTTGGTTGAGGATGCCATCAGGCAGGTCACTTTGGTCAGAAAACACTATCCCTCTCTGGTTACTGCCATTCATATAGAAGGGTTGGCAGAGAAACAGAGAGGCTATACCAGCCAAGCTCTGGAGCTCTTAAGCCAAGCGGTCACCCTTGAGCCTGGTGAAACGCTCTACCATCGTGACTTGGGTCTTCTGCTGCGTGATATGGATCGGCTCTTTCCCGCCATCGAGCGCTTTAAAGAGGCGATTAAACAAGCCCCGGATCGTGCAGACAACTACTTTCTTTTAGCCGATACACTGATGGATGCAGGGCGCTTGGAAGATGCGGCGCCTATTTTTTATCAGGCTTTAAAAATTGATGCCACACTCACACCCGCCCGAATTAATCTGGGGCTCTGTTTAAAAGCGCTAGGGCGCTTACCAGAGGCACTATCCTGTTTCGATAAAGTGATCGAGAAAAACCCAGAAGATGCCCAGGCCCATGTGGATCGTGCATTAACGCTCTTTATGATGGAACGCTATCAGGAGGCGTGGCCTGAATATCAGTGGCGCTTTAAACTCAAACAGATGCAGCTCTATCAGCTCTGTCTGGCACGTCATATCGCGCCCTGGAAGGGGCGAGATCCTAGGGGTAAACGTTTTTTCATCTTTGCCGAGCAGGGCTATGGCGATACGCTGACCTGTATACGGTATCTTAAACGGCTCCATCAAGAAGGTGCGATCATTACACTGGCTTGTCCTAAAGTGCTTGTTCCTCTCCTGCAATCCTCACCATGGATTGCAGAGATCTATCATGCGCAAAAAAATCAGCCCGCGATTGTTGAACATGACTATTTTGCCTCTCTCTGGGATCTCCCACGCTACTATACTTCTTCACCGAAAGAGATTCCTCAAGAGGTGCCCTATATTCATGTTGATGCAAAAATTTCATTACAATGGCGTGAGCGTCTATCACACTACGATGGCTTTAAAGTGGGATTGATCTGGCGCGGTAAACCACTTCATAAACATGATCCCGCCCGTAAACGCTCGATACCTTTAAAGTCTCTTACGCCTCTAAAAGAGATTTCTGATATTCATTTTTTTTCACTCCAGGTTGATGAAGATTCAGAAGCTAAAAAGATCGCGCAACAGGAGCAATCATGCCCTCTACAACCGATCTCCTTACAATATGATCTTACCGATTTTCAACAGACCGCTGCAGCGATGGTCAATATGGATCTTATTATCACCATTGATACCGCTGCGGCGCATCTGGCCGGTGCATTGAACTGTCCTACCTGGCTTCTGCTCCCATTAGCCCCTGATTGGCGCTGGTCTTTAGATCGTTCTGACTGCCTCTGGTATCCTTCCATGCGGCTTTTTCGTCAATCCGCACCTGGGCGCTGGACGGATGTTGTATCCAGCGTCGCTCAGATGTTGGGATTTTTTATCCAACAAAAAGCGGCAGAACTTACCTGAGAATAAGAGATTAACAAAGAGATTCTATTTTATGAGCAGTGAGCAGAGTAACACCGATCTTCTATTGCATCAGGCGGCATCACAGTTCTATTTGGGACGACTTCAAGAAGCGGCCAGCATTGCCCAACAGATCTTAAAGCAAGACCCATACCATGCGGACTCTTTTCATCTTTTAGGTATGGTGGCCAAACAGCAGAATCAACCGGATGCGGCCAGAGACTATTTCAGTCAGGCGATTATTCATAATCCCAATCAGGCGCTCTATCACCATAATCTAGGTACGCTCTTAATGGAGCAGCAGCAGTGGTCGGCCGCCAAAGAGCGTCTGGAGAGGGCTTTGCGACTTAATCCTGATTATGCAGATACGCATACTAATCTGGGTAATATTCACTTTATTATCGGAGCCCATAAAGAGGCGATTCTGCACTACCAGAATGCGCTCCAGCGGAATCCAAATCAGCCGACGGCATTTTATAATTTAGGGATTATTTTTCAAACCTACCGACAGCATCTCTCCGCCGTGCGCTATTTTGAAGCGGCACTTAAAGCGAATCCAAGCTATGCCGAAGCCCATATGGGCATTGCTTTCTCATGGTTGATGCTCCAGGACTTTGAAAAAGGGTGGGAATCCTATGAGTGGCGTTGGCGGCTCGCAGGGATTGAGCCGCGCCAATTTAACAAACCGCTCTGGAGAGGTGAGGAGATTGCTGGGAAAAAACTCTATGTCTATGCGGAACAGGGTTTTGGTGATGCGATCCACTTCTGTCGTTTTCTTAAAATTTTGCGCCAAAGAGGAATTATCACCATTCTAGAGATCCGTCCTGAGTTGGAACGCCTGATGGTGGAATCTGATATTGCAGATACGGTGGTAATCCGGCCCCTTGATGGCGAGACGCCAGATATCGATTTTGATTATCATATCGCACTTTTAAGCCTGCCAAGAGTACTTCAAACCCGTATTGATACCATTCCTGATGATGTACCCTATCTAAAGCATGACCTAAAACGCACAGAGAAGTGGCAAAATCGTCTTGATTTTCTCGCTAAGGAGAAAATGGGGGAAGCGTTTTCTGGACTAAAGGTTGGTATTAACTGGTCTGGAGAGCCGACGGCGGCGGCGAATGTGGGGAGAGCCTGCCGTTTTTTAGATATGGAGCCGATTCTGATTAATAATCCCCAATGCTGTTTTTTCAGTCTACAGAAAGGGACGCCGAAAGCGGAGTTGCTTGATCATGACATCTGGAAAGATAAGATTATCAACCTTGAGCCTGAGTTGCATGATTTTGCTGAAACGGCATCGGTGATGGAAAAATTGGATTTTTTTATTTCAACCGATACCGCGGTGGTTCATCTGGCAGGCGCATTAGCGCGTCCGGTCTGGACGATTCTCTACAGCGAATCGGAGTGGCGTTGGTTGGAGAATCGTAGCGATAGTCCTTGGTATCCCAGCATGCGTCTTTTTCGTCAACCCCTTCCGAAAGATTGGCCTACCGTGATGAATGAGGTTGCAGAGGCTCTGCTTCATCAAAATAAGTTGAAAGCTTGATTTGTATTGAATATGATGATTGTGTGTTAGGTGCGGCAGGAATCTTGCTTGTTTTATGGTTGACTTTTTTCTTCTTTCATGGTAGAAAGTAGAGTTTGACTCTTGTGGTCGAGAGAGTCTGGTTCATTGAGCGAACTGGATTTTTTATACAAAGAAAAAATAGAGCAGGAGATAAATATTATGAAAAACATACAATATATTCCATTAGTGACCTTGTTGCTATAGAGCTTGTCATCATCAAATCGTTGTAATCATGTCTGTTAGGGATTGTTTTTGACTTGAAACTAAATGGAACACATTAGGTACATGGAGTTGATTATGATGAAGCTGACAGTAGGGCCTTTGCTTTGTAAAGAGTCAGGGCCTTTGCTTTGCAAAGAGTCAGGGCCTTTGCTTTGCAGAAGATGAACTTGAGCTTGTCTTTGTCAAAGGTTCGCATCTTTTCTGAAAAAATATGGTCTGCCGAGCCGAAAGGCTCGGCAACTTATAAGTATAAAATTTATCTTAATTTATGTGGTTCAAGACTCTTAAAATGGTGTGATATCTTTACCAAGTGATCTTGTTCTATTTCCAAATCTTTCCAATCATCACTGTGTTGGATCATATTTCTAAGCTTCTTCGCATACTTTAAGGCCATCATCTCTTCGTGGTGTGTCTTTTTAAGATATCGGTATGAATTAAAATAGAACCATGCAGCGGTATCAATACCACCTATTTTATAGAGTGTTTCTTCATCTAACCGCATTTTGTCAAGGGCTGCTTTTGCTGTATGGTAGAAGTCCATGCTTTTGCATGAGCAGCCATTCTGTCTATTTATGAGGAATAGCTCTAAATTGTACCAACATATATTGTTCAGGATAGTCATCTGTTGTATGATCCGTTTTGGACTTGTGTTATCAGATAACAGATTAAAGGCTTGTTGTGCTTTTTCTGCGCGATTTAAGCTGAGATGAAAATATTCGCTACCTTTGGTCCAATATCTTTTTGCAAGAGCCAAATTCATTCTTACAACAGATACAAGGATACTGTCTTTATCCTTTTCAGGGAGTTTGTTTAAAATTTGATCTAGATGTCGTTCGCAATTATCAAAATTTTTTATTGCCTGTTCATGATCTTCTTGGAGATCAAAAATTTCTCCCATACGAAAATAGATCGAGCTGTCTTTATGTTCTTTTTCCAGCCTCTTATATGTTTTCAATGCTTCTTCTTGTTTTTGATTTAGAAAAAGCCAGAATGCTTCTTCTAACTCTATTTTTATTTTAGAACTGTTATCGAGAGAGATCTTTTCATTTAAAATTTCATCATGGAGTTTGTTGAATTTTTGGTAGAGTGCAGCAACCCATTTTTCATCTAATCTTTTTCTGTTATATTGGCTCATATTTTCTTTGTACTCTTGAAGTTGAGATTTTATGTTCTTATTTCCAATTTTTGAAGTTAATCCTTCAAGAGGAATCCAGATTGTGGGCTGGTATGAGGCGTTTTGAAATCGGGTATGTGCTTGATCCTGGTCCGATAGCTCTTTTAAGTAACGAATTCTTTTGTCCGCACTTTCAAAGTCCCTTGCAATTTGAGAAAAACTTTCATGGATATGATTTGGAACTCTTGCTTTTTTATAAGCGAGATCATGGGTTACACTGCCCCAAATATCCTGCATTAATGTTCTTAATTGTAATTCAATAAGCCCTCCCTCATTAAATATCTCTTTCTCATTTTTTATGATTTTGCCAATCTTTAACAAGTAGTGAATTGAACGGTAGCCTGTATCACGTGCATGGTTTTTGATCTGTTTTTCGGCTTCTTTGAAGGTTGGTAACTTTTCACCTTGAACAATATGAGAGCGAGCCAGATCCATCATATCTTCTGTTTCTTGATTCCTTTCCCCATTAATAGTCACCTCTTGTAAATGTATGGAGAACTTATATGTATCTTTGTCTTTTGTATATATCACATTTTGGCTTTCTGGGAACCTTTTGTCAGGAGAGGGGGCGCATATAAAACTATGTATAATAGGAATATCTTGCTCGTACAAACAAACGAGTCTCATTCCAATGAAATCTGTAATTGCTGGAAGATCTTTTTTGGCAATGAATGAAGTGTCTGGTAAACTGCGAAAGAGTTTTTTGATATCAGATACCTGTTTTCTTTTTACTTTCAAAAAAAGGCTGCCCAGGTCTTTGACGCGCCCTTGTATTGAATAGACAGGAAAATCATTGGCTCTGTTTTTTTCTTTGTCATGGAAAAAGTCTTTCATGAAGTCTTTTAATTCTTCTAATCCTTCGATTATTTCATTATATTTTTTTTCTACTTCTTCAAAAGAAATTGCCATTCCATTCTCCTCTTGAAATTTAAGATCAATATTAACAGTCGATTAAAAATGCTACTCAAGAAGATACAAAAATGCAAGCTTTTTTTTATGTCTTAATTAAGAGTCTATACTGTTTAGAAAGAACACCTTGTGATGAGGTAGCATTTTTCTCTCTGAGTTAGAATGTATAGCCTGTAATTATGTCACTGATCTCATTGGTTTGCATAATAAATAGGATTAAGGTGTTAAAAACTTTTCTAGCCTGTCAAAATAATGTATAGAAAAAAGTCCCGCCATTGAATAGGAAGAATTAGGAAGAATAATGATGCTTACACAAAAAATGATAAATAGATTGGTCAACAGACTTGAAAAATCAGATCAAAAAGAGTACACCATTAAAGAGTCATCGGCTGAATTTTATTTAAATTAAAGAGTCAATCATGGAACATGTGATTATCATTGGTGCGGGCGTTATGGGCTGTGCCTGTGCCCATCGTTTGTTGAATGCGGGTTTTAAAGTTACGTTATTGGAGAAATCGCTTCCTGGTGCCGAATCTTCGGCGGCGGCCGCAGGGATTTTAGGAGCACAATCGGAGGTTTCCGATGCGGGGCCTTTTTTTGAACTCTGTTTGGCCAGTCGTGAACGTTTTGAAGGTTATGCTGAGGAGTTAGAGGAGATCAGTCAGGTTTC
Organism: Magnetococcales bacterium HHB-1; assembly: GCA_052043475.1. Taxonomy (GTDB): domain Bacteria; phylum Pseudomonadota; class Magnetococcia; order Magnetococcales; family JBQGBW01; genus JBQGBW01. Next base: position 11,100 of record JBQGBW010000056.1, on the reverse strand, counting down.
GGTGGGATATCGTAAAGCGGGTGTTTTAGAGGTGGCGCTTGATCCGGCTGAAGGCCGCATTGCGATTGGTCGTGCGGAATGGATGATGGAGCGCGGTCTTCGTGTTGAGGTGCTGGATCGGGAGGAGGCTCAAAAAGAGGAGCCTTACTTAAGTGTTCATGTGATCGGTGCAAATTTCTATCCCGATGATCATCAGGTGAACTCTGAATGGTTGGCAAGAGCTTTAGCGGCGACCGCTTCTAAGCTGGGTGCTATATTTCATAATGGTCGCCGTGTGACAGGGATTCAATCCCATCAAGGACGGGTGACAGGCGTTAAAACAGAGACTGGTGTTCTGGAGGCGGATCATGTGGTGATTGCTGGTGGCGCCTGGTCTACACGGATTCATGGCCTTCCCCCACTACGTACTCGCGTTAAACCGATGGCGGGTCAGATTCTTCAGTGGGAGACGCGCCCTCCTTTACTTTCACGTATTGTTTATGGCTACAGTGGCTATATCGTGCCACGTGCGGATGGTATTGTGATTACAGGCTCTACACTGGATGATCGCGGCTTTGATAAAACGGTGACTGCTGGAGGTATCCATAAAATTACCCAAATGGCCATGCGCATGACGCCTGAGTTGACCCGTGCGCATTTTCGCCAATGTTGGGCGGGATTGCGTCCAGCGCCTGAGGATGGTCTTCCCCTTTTAGGAGAGAGTCAGATTAAAGGGCTTCATTTTGCGACAGGTCATTATCGTAACGGTATTCTGCTCACACCGATTACAGCCGAGGTGATCTGTGATTCAATCATGGGAAAAACACCCGCCGTTGATATCACCGCCTTTAAACCATGAGGTTAATTGTGCGCATGTGGTTGCACTTTTGAAGAAACCGCACCATAATGGCTCAGATTTTAACATAGGTCATTTATCCTCTTTAAAAAAGCAGGTAGCTAAGATTCCCATGAAGCCCAACGCCTCCTCTTCAACATATAACAGCAAACTTATTCCACCTAAGGCGTTTCTTACTGAGACAGAGCGCAAAAAAAGTACAAAGGCGTTCTATGATCGTTTGGCCTCCGAGCGGGAGATGTGGACAGAGAAGAACCGTTACCACTATGAAGAGGATCTGCGCTACTTTCGTTTCCTGATTCCTGAAAACAGCCGCATTCTACAGATCGGCTGTGGTACAGGAGATCTGCTTCAAAACCTTAACCCCTCTGAAGGGGTTGGTGTTGATCTCAGTGAAGCGATGGTTAAAATTGCCCAGGAAAAACATCCTCAGTTGCAGTTTTTTTGTGGCGATATCGAAGATCCTGCTCTGGAGTCAAGTATTGAAGGTCACTTTGATATTATTCTTATCTCAAATACCATCGGTAACTTAGAAGATGTTCAAGCGACACTGACCCGTCTGCACGCTTTCTGTACGCCAGAGACCCGTATTGTGGTCGCTTATTACTCCTGGATATGGCGCCCTGTTTTAAAATTTGCTGAAAAGATTAATCAACATATTCCGCGTCCCGTGGAACTCAACTGGTTAGGTACGGAAGAGATCGAAGGGTTGCTCTCTTTGGCAAACTTTGAGACGGTAAAAAAAGAGTGGCGGCAGCTTATTCCTAAAAAAATGTTCGGTTTAGGTGCTTTGATCAACCGTTTTATCGCGCCTATTCCCATGATCCGCCGTCTCTGTTTGAGAAATTATATCGTGGCCCGTCCGGCGCCTGTTCAACAATCTCAAGAGCTTTCGACCACCGTATTGATTCCCTGCCGTAATGAGAAAGGTAACATTGAGACCGCGATCAAACGTCTTCCTCGCTTCTGTAAGGATATTGAGGTGATCTATGTGGAGGGGCATAGTCAGGATGGCACTTATGAAGAGTGTTTGAGAGTTCAGGAGATCTATCCAAACTGGGATATTAAGGTCTTTCGTCAGGAGGGGCGTGGTAAAGGCGATGCGGTCAGAAAGGGCTTTGATGAAGCGCGCGGTGATGTTTTAATGATTCTGGATGCGGATCTTACTGTTCCACCAGAGGATCTACCTAAATTTTATCAGGCCATATCAGAGAACCGGGGGGAGTTTATCAACGGCTCCAGGCTGGTCTATCCGATGGAAAGACAAGCGATGCGTTTTCTTAATTTTATCGCCAACAGCATGTTCTCCATTCTCTTTACTTGGCTACTCAATCAGCGGTTTACCGATACCCTCTGCGGCACCAAAGTGATCAGTCGTAAACAGTATCAGAAGATTGCCCAGAATCGTTCTTATTTTGGTGACTTCGATCCCTTCGGAGATTTTGATCTGATCTTTGGTGCGGCCAAACTGAATATGAAGATTGTTGAAGTGCCGATCCGTTATCGTGCAAGGGAATATGGTTCCACACAGATCTCCAGGTTCCGCCATGGCTGGTTGCTGATTAAGATGGTTGTTTTTGCTTTTCGGAAATTAAAAGCTTTTTGATGCTAAGGTTTTTTATCTGCCTTCCTTTTAAATAATTGAATTACACAGTCCTTGACAACGATTAGTTCCCTTTAATATAATCTAACCCCATTGGATTGGTTTATACACAGGGCTACTTGCTCTGTTTTTAATATTAAAGGGAATGCATATTATGCACTTCAAACAACCTAAAATAATACAGACATTTCTTTTTTTTATAGTTTCTCTCTTTTCTGTGCAAGGGTGTTCAACGTCACATCTATTGCAATCTTCATCAACACTTCCGCAGTCATTTTTTATTGTTAGATATGATAGCCAAGCAGGAACGCTTAAGTTTTCTAATTGTAAAGAAGACTCAGAAGCCCTGAGGCATGCTGCTTTAACTGGCGCAATGCCTATTTATCTGAGAAAAGGCTACAACGCAGGAGAACTACTTCCTCATACAGGATCATGTATTGACCGAAAGGAGTTGGACGAGGATCTCAAGCCTATCAAAGACTTTCTTTCAGGCCGGGAACATGTGGATAGAGAAGATCTTTATAATGGTTTACCCATTAAACGGCTTGTTATTCGTTTGGTTGGTTTGGAAAAAATCGAGGGGGCAGAAGAGCGAATAGAGTTGCTTAGAGGTATTGATCATGCGATTCAGAAATTTCAAAATAGAAAATATGTGTTGGAAGACGATAAAGAGAAGGTTCTTTTAGCAACCAATATTAAAGAAATTCCCCCTTATAGAGTAAACTTTTTATATAATGACAAAAAAGTTAGAGTGCTTAAAGAGCTTATTCAAGAAGCCCTCTTTCCTGTCAGTACAGATTGGGATATCAATAATATAACTGTGGGGATTATGTCTTGGATTGAGGTTCCTGAAGCCTATAACAAACCTTCAAAATGTGCAGGTATTGTTTTTTTCGTTAACAAATCATAGTGATTAGTGTTTTGATATATTATGCTTTATAGATCAACTTTTTATATATCATTTTTATTCCTTTTCATTCTGTTTCCTAACGCGGTTTATGCCCAACCAGCAAGAGAGGATGTGCCCTCGCTGTTTTTGCCTAGCGATGATTATCTCTATTGGAAACAAAACCAAATCGATCCCAAGTCATCACGCATGATCAACCTGCCTGGTGAAGTCGAGCTGTATGGCAATGCTGAAAAATTAAAAAAAATTGCGGTCAAGGTTTCAGCAATCAGTTTTGGCGGTTTGAATACTAATTCAGATGCGTTTATGTCTGTGGCGCGGTTAGAGTCACTCTTTAAGAGGCACTGGAGAGATCTATGTGCTCCTGAAAAACAGACTTCTGCTGAAAAAGAGTCGGATACTGACACTCGGCCAGAGTGGTGTGAACACAACACGGAGTATTGGCGTGCTTTTATAGAGAATAAAATGTATCCATGTGAGGGAACAGAACTTGGATGTTATAAAATATTTCATTCAGCAAACCAGAAGCGAAGTGCTGTTGTCTTCTATTTTCCAGATCAAGTGCCTAAGCGTGTACGTTTATGGGATGTCGTGCAGCTTCCAAAAGTGATTACAAAGGCTTATCGAAAAAATGAGTCTAATACGCTAAAATCTGCACAGAACTATTTTCTCTCCAGGGCAGCACTACCAGCACAAGAGTTGTGTCATGAAAACTGCGTTCAAGGCAACTTGATCAGAATTGAGTTGATAGAGGGGTTTCTGTCAGAAATTGATATGCGGCCTGATGATAAAGATAAAAAAAGTGAAAAAATTGAAAAAGCCATAAAAGCGATCTTAGATCCTTTAAAAAAAGAGCGTCCACTCTCAAAGGAGAAGCTTAACCGCGCCATTCTTCTTGTCAACAGGCTTCCAGGCATTAAAGCCAGTATTTACTTTTTGCCTGCAAAAAAAATCTTTACTCAAAAAGATAAAAACAGACCTGTTTCACTTGCCCAAAGAGGTGCTGCTAAAGTTTACGTTCGCTATAAAGCGCAGCCTGCTAAAATGGGGATTGGCTATGCGAACCATGGCAGTGATGTGGTTGGGCCTTTTTTTCAACATATTCGTTTTGAATCCAATAACCTGTTGAAGGCGGGAACGCAACTGGCGATTACCCACCTAAAAGCCTCTCAGCAAAAAACAATGCAATATCTTGCAGGAGAACTAGGGATTCCTCTCTCTAATGATGGCCTTCGGTTACGTTTAAAAGGAACCCACAGTCGATCCCACCCTTCAGGAAACATGTCTGTCTTCGGATTGAGAGGTGATACGCAGCAATATGAAGTTGCGCTTGAGTATCCTCTTTATCTCCAGCCGAATTCTCAGTGGATTATGGACGCTGGGATCACCTATCGGGACTCACGCACAAAAATATTCACAAATAAACCTTATCTCTATGATCGTATTCGCAAAGCCCATCTGGAATTTTCTTATCGTAACGGTAAAGGAGAACGCCCTCCCATAAAAGATGGAGAACTTCAACGTCTGGGGCGAGATGTCTCAGAGTTTTCTTTTCGTTATGATCATGGTCTTCGTTTTCAGAGCGCCACAGAACCAGATGATAATTATGCTTCGCGTCCTGAGGCGCAACCTACATTTGAAAAGCTCTCTTCAAAAATCAGATGGTATAAAGAATTTGGTGTTCATGAAAGACATGGACAAAATAATCAATTAGGCTATTTAGAGCGGTGTGTTCCGCCCTTTTATTCAGATGATCTTAAAAAGCGTAATTGGTGGGATGACTGCTTCTATATTGATCCATTCCGTCGTTGGTTTTACGATGTCAAGGTCGCAGGACAGATCACCAATAAAGAGCCGCTCCCTGTTTCAGAAGAGATGTCCTTAGGTGGACAGAACTTTGCAGAACCTTTTCAATTTGGTGCAAAGTCAGGAGATTGGGGTATTGCTGGACGTCTGGAGACAGGATTTGTTCTCAAAAAAACCTGGGACTCTAATAAATATTTTGAAGATGGTATCCAGGTTGAGCGTGTCTATCGACACCAGTATGATTTTATCCCCTATGCTTTTATTGAAGGGGGGCATCTAAAAAATCGCGACACAACCTCAAAACAGTGGGGCAACTATGATTCTCATTTAGGCGCTTGGGGTGGCGGTTTCCGTTTTGTTATCCAGCCCGATATGGCTTTGAACTTTGATACGTTTAAAAATCCGTTCTTTCCAGATCTCAGACAGTTCAAAGTGGATCTCTCTGTGGCTGATCCCCTCAATAAGAACAATAATGAAGCAGATATACGTACAGATATAAAATTTGGTTCTCTTGTTCTTTCTGGCAACATCACCGCACAGTGGGCATGGTAGAGGAGCTTTATCAAGATGATTTTATCCCATAAAGCCAGATCGGTATCCCGCATTATGCTTTTAAAGGCTGCAAAGTTAGAGCGTGCCTGTTTTGCACTGATACTCTTCTTTTTTGTGCGTACCACCCATGCTCTACCAACGCTCACAACCGATGTCACAGGAACCGCTGCGGTAACGAATCCGGATGCCAACACGCTAACCATTACAGAGACCGTCACCACACGTCCGATCTATGAGTGGAACAGTATCGATACCACGGCAACGGAGACGATCAATTTTGTTCTGCCTAGCACAAGTTCTATGGTGCTTAACCGTGTAACTGGCGGTTCTGCAACCAGCTTCTTTGGTTCAATTAATGCCAATGGACGTGTGGTGATTCTGAATCCCAATGGCATTACCTTTGAATCGGGTTCCACCATTGATGTTGCCGCTCTGATTGCTTCAACAGCCAGTATCACTGATGCCAATTTTCAGAGTGGTACGCTCTCTTTTACGGGAGCCACGGCCGACTCTCAGGTGATCAATAAAGGCTCGATTATTGCCGATGCCAATGAATATGTGACCCTGGCCGCCCCCTACGTTGAAAACAGTGGTACAATCACACTTTCTGATACGACAAATGCAACCACTGGCCGTGTTGTTCTCGCTTCTGCAGAAGCGTTTGTGATTCAAGAGAATGAAAATACCTTGCTCAATTTTATCACCGATCCTGGCGCAACACTCAATAGTACCCAGGCCAGAACAATCCATAGTGGCACGATCACTGTTCAGGGGGGCGGTGTTCTGATTACAAACCATCTGATGGATAGCATTGTTGATAGTACGGTGAGTATGGGGGGCGTCATTGAAGCGCAATCGGTTGCCGTCGCCGATGGACGCATCTATCTTCATGGGGGTAGCAATGGAACCACCAATGTAACCGGAACCATCACAGCCACCAATCAGGATGCCTCAACCGGTGGTGGAACGGTACGCATTACAGGAAAAACGGTTAATATTGGCGGTTCTGCGACAATCAATACCACAGGCGAGAGTGATGGTGGCGAGATCAGTGTGGGGACCAATATCTCTGATAACACCAGTCGCTATGCCTCAACGGTTGCGGTGAACTCCAGTAGTGTAAATATACTCAGCAATGCAACTGCCGGTGCAGGAGGAACACAGGTCTTTCGTAGTTCAGGAGATCTGACGGTTGCAGGAACAGTGCAGGCTCAAGGCACGACCAGCAATGGATCAATCACTCTGGATGCTGGGGGAGCGATCACCGTTTCCAGTGCGCTCTCTAATATAGATACACTCTCTTTGCAGAACAGTACTGGTATCACATTTTCGAATACCGTTGATATATCGACGCTCAACTTGGCAAACAGCAGTGCAACGACCAAATTTGAGAACACAACGACTTTAAGTGCTGTTATTGATGATGGTGGTGCGACCATTGATGTTGATACCACACAGAATTTTACAGTAAATGGAGCAATCACCAGTTTAGGCGCGCTTACCGTAACGAACAGTGATACAAGTCTCTTTGGTGGTGCGGTAACGATCTCTACATTAACCTTAAAAAATAGCAACAATATAAACTTTAATGGTAATGTTTCCACGAACACTTTTACCGCTGAAGCAGGAAGTTACAATCTCTCCTTTCTGGGAAGCAACAGCGATTTTAATGGTGGACTCAATACAAACAGCGTTATCGGAACCGTTACATTCCAGAACAATATCAGTACCAATAATAATGCGATTGTTATCAACAGCGCCACAATCTCTCCAAATACTTCCTTTAATGCGGGCACAAGCAGCATCACTTTCAACGGTACAGCAACACTCTCTGATAATGCCAATCTGACACTTCAAACTGCTGGCTCAGGGACTGTGGCTTTAAATAATATCACCGCCACAAATAGCAGTAGTCTTATCAATATCAATAGTGGTGGAGAAATTACGGTTTCTGGAGTCACCAATGCTCAAGGCACCTTGGTCATTAATAGTGGCAACAATGCAACCTTCTCAGGAAGCACAGAAATCTCAACGCTTAATTTGACAAACAGCAGCGCAACGACCAAATTTGAGAATACCACCACGTTAGGTGCTGTGGTTGACGATGGTGGAGCCACCATTGATATTGATACCACACAGAGCTTTACAGCAAATGGTGCAATCACCAGTTTAGGTACGCTTACCGTAACAAATAGTGATACAAGTCTCTTCAATGGTGCGATAACGATTTCTACATTAACCTTAAAAAACAGCAACAATATCAACTTTAATAGTGACATATCAACCAATACTTTTGCCGCTGAGAATGGAAGTTATAACCTCTCTTTTCTTGGTAGTAACAGTCTCTTTAATGGAGGGCTTGATACCACCAGAGTCACCGGAACAGTGACTCTCCAAAACAACATCAATACCGATAACAATGCTATTGCCATTGGTAATGCAACGATCTCCTCTGATGCCGCTTTTAATGCAGGTACAAGCAGTATTACGTTTAGTGGTACGACAACGCTCAATGCAGATCTTGCACTGACAACAGATAACAGTTCTGGAGGAGATGTCACGCTTGGAAATATCTCCGCAAGCGGTAGCAATATGACTGTAAATACAGGAGGCAATCTATCGGTATCAGGAAGTGTATCTACGTTGAATGCACTCACAATAAGTTCCGTCAACAATGCCACATTCTCTAACAGTGTTACAGTTTCCTCATTAACAATAAAAAATGGCAAGAATTTCTATTTTAATGGCAACCTCTCTGCCAATACCTTTACCGCTGAGGCTGGAAGTTACAACCTCTCTTTTCTTGGTAGTAACAGTCTCTTTAATGGAGGGCTTGATACCACCAGCGTCACCGGAATGGTGACTCTCCAGAACAACATTAATACTGATAATAATGCCATTGCCATTGGTAATGCAACGATCTCCTCTGATGCCGCTTTTAATGCAGGCACAAGCAGCATTACGTTTAGTGGCACGACAACCCTATCCAGCAATGTAAACCTAGCACTTACAACAGATAGCAATTCAGGCGGAGGTGTCACACTAGGAACGGTCAATGCCGATGGTAGTAGCAATATGGCTGTGAATATGGGCGGCAATCTATCGGTCTCTGGAAATATATCCACGCTTAATGCATTTGCCATAAACTCTGACAATAATAGTGCTGGAGATGTTGAATTCCAAAAAACTGTGAAGATTCAAGGGGAGTTCACGTATACAGGATCTGGTAACGTCACACTCAATGAAAATTTCTCTACCCAAGGTGGAAATATCCATTTTGGTAATAGCACTGTTTATGTAACAAAAGATCTGGATATTGATTCCAATGGTGGAGATATTACAATCACCAAACTAACCACTTTAGGCAATGGATTGGATGGCATTCATCCGCGTATCTTAGCAGACACTAATGAAGAAATTGCTGGTGGAACCATCACAGCAGGTGTCGATGTTTGGGACCTTACGCTCTCCGGGTTAGGTGGAGCGATCACAGGAAGAATCAATAGCGCGTACACAGATCCTACCGGAAGACTTGCCGCAGAGCGTATTGAAACCATACCAGCACCTCATGGTGGATTTACCTTTAACGGCCTTGTTGTTCCCGGTACCGCGACTGAAGAACCTGCACCTTATCAGGCGACAGTTCATTCCATTGTGGAAACAGCGCGCGTTGAAGTAGCAGGACGTGTTTTGGATACATCAAAGAATCCTTATATTTATAAACAGGTTTCGGATTATCTGGCAAATCATAGAATATCATTTCAGAATGCACTCTTAACAGCAAAAGCACAAAGAGATATTGCTGATAAAATATGGGAAGTTTTTCCAAAGCAAGGAACAAAGACTAAATGGAAGGTGGCTATTCTTGCTGACGCAGGTGAAAAATCTTCATATATTAAAACACCTAAAGGATTCTGGGGAGAAGAGTTGCCTTCTGCTAAAGTTGATACAAAAGAGATGAAAAAGCTGTTAGAAGGCTTGGATTTTAAGATAATTCATTTAACGACGGAAGCAAGAGATCTGACCCTATTTGCTTCTTCAGGGAAAGATGAAAATAGTGACAAAGGTGATGTTAACACAGGAAAACCTCACAAGAATGTTCTTATTGGATATATAAAAGCATTGTTTGATACAAAACGGATCAATGAGTCAAAACCTGATAAACAGCAAGGAGTCTATATGCCTCCACATGAACTTGTTATCTTTTTCTCTGGTCATGGTGTATTGCACCAAGGGGGAGGGCTTCTTTCATCTTATGATAGCGGAGTAAAAGAATCATCTCTATCCTCCGATAAGGCTAACTTTGATCTTGATCGCCTGATCTCTTTTGAGGAGATTTCTCAAGCTATTCGGACTGGAGATCATGCAACAGACTCACGCATTTTAATTGTTACAGACTCATGCTATCCTGGAGAGTTCTCTCTAATAGATGATAAAAATAAAACAATAGAAGAAATAAAACAAACAGAAACTAATAAAAATAGGCCAATGATTGCCATGATGTCCGCAACAAGTCGTTATAACCCTTCGTTATCATCATTGGAAACAGTAAAAGAAGAAGAAGGTTCTCCCCCGTCTCTTTTTACAAGAACATTGACCAGCTTCTTGAAAAACAAGAAAAAAATATCATCTATACGCGCAGCAAATTTAACTCAGAACAGCATCAAAGGAACTTTGTTTTTTCAAGACAATCAAATTCAATCACAAACACCACAATATCATCAAAGAGATCTAAAAAGTCATGAGAAAATAAATCCAAAAGAGATCAAGACAGATTTTTTCTTTATAAAATAAATTTAGCTTAATAAGGAGAACTCCTATGTTAAAGCATGTTTTTGCTTCACTTTTGTCTGTATCTATATTCTATTCAAGTCCGGCATCTTCTGAGAATATAAGAGGAGAAACAATAAATATGAAATTTTTGAAAAATAGAAATAAAGTGATTGCCTGTAATACAGGCAGTAATTGCATAACAAAATGTCCAGGATTTGAACAGGATGTAACAAAAGATGATATCAATGCGCTTATAGAAGGAGGAATGGTTGAAGTTTCTTTTCCTGGCAAGGATTCAATAATAAGCTCAGTGCAGTGTGCTTCTTCTAGAAGTGGCGTTGATGTCAAAAATCCAGGCGGGCTAAAAGAAGGGTAAGCGTCAATTTCTCCCCATGGTTCACAATTGTATTTTTTTAAAGCACACTGATGCCATCATAAACGACTTAATAGGAGGATGGCATGTCGAAGCCACGTCAACTTACGGAAAAGCAACAATATTGGTTAGAACATATGCTCTGTATAGAGCGAGAAGGATGTACGATTAAGACCTATGCCGAACGACACGGGTTAGATCAGCGTAGTTGCTATGATTGGCGTGCTCGTTTAAAAAAACTGGGATTGATT
>JBQGBW010000055.1:0-27097 GCA_052043475.1 Magnetococcales bacterium HHB-1 | reverse complement strand
TTTGAGGGTGAAAATCTCCAGGCAGCTATCGACTAATGACTGAATATTGAAGGGAACCTCTTCTAATATCAGTTGATTTGCCTCAATCTTGGAGAGATCCAGAATATCGTTGATCAAAGCGAGAAGGGACTCTCCAGCCTGGTGCAGTGTTCTTAAGTAACGCCGTTGTTGATCATTTAGAGGGGTCTCTGCGAGCAGTTCTCCCATGCCGAGTACAGCATTCATGGGGGTGCGGATGTCGTGGCTCATGGCGGCCAGAAAATGACTTTTAGCCTGGTTTGCTTTTTCGGCCTCTTTTTTGGCTTGGCGCAGAGAGGCTTCTGTTTTCTTTAAATGGGTGATATCGGTGGCGATGCCGCCAATGGCAAAAAGTTGCTTCTCTTTATTGAAGATTGGAAACTTGATCGAGAGGTAGGCGTGCGCGCCGTCATCCTGAGTGATAATCTCCTCAAATTCGATGGGCTCTCTCTTCTCTTTGACCTTTTGATCACTCTTTTGAAAGGCTTTGGCGATCTCAGGAGAGAAGAGTTCTGCGTCTTTGTGCCCATGAATTTTTTTGCTGGGAATTTTAAAAAGTTCAGAAAATCTTTGGTTAACAAGAAGATACTCTCCCTGAAGACTTTTAAGAAAAATAATGGCGCTGGCATTATCCAGGATCGCTTGCAATCTCGCCTGACTGGCGGAGAGGCTTAACTCAAGATTTTTATGTTTGGTGCTATCGATAATGACCCCATCAAGCCACTGGGGCTCTCCATTTTTCTTAAAATTAACCCCCTGTCCGCGCTCTCTTACCCAGCGCGTGGTGCCATCGGCGTGGATGACGCGATATTCAAGCTCAAACTGGCACTGTCTTTCAAGGCCCTTTTTAACACCGTGATTCACATATTCGACATCTTCTGGATGGATGACGCTGGCATAACTTCTTCGGTTGTTATTGATAAAGTCTGTTGCGGGGTAGCCGGTGAGGTCGATGATGGCATCACTGATAAAGTTCATACTCCAGTGTTCATCCACCGCGCATCGATAGACGATGCCAGGAATGTTGGCAATGAGGCCGCGATATTTGGCTTTACTCTCCTGGAGTTGCAGGTTTGATCTTTCCAGCGCTTTGATCCAGGATTTTCTTAAGGTGATATCTGATTGGGTGCCCACCATGCGCGCTGGCTGTTTCTGGATATCATATTGGGTTATTTTGCCTTTGATGCGCATCCACAGCCAGGCATCTTTACCATTTTTTATGCGGTATTCAACCTCGAAAGCGTCTCTTCTTTGCAAAAGATAATCATCCAGTGCGCTTAAGACATGTTTTTTATCTTTGGGATGGATGCGTTTACGCCAACTGGTAATGTGTGGGGGCATCTCTTCGGTGGATAGATCAAGCATCTGTTTTAATCGGGGGCTGTAGAAACAGTAATCGGTTTCAAGATCCCAATCCCAGATACCATCGTTACTTGCTTCTAAGGCCAGTTTCAGGCGCTGCTCCTGGATATATTTAAGGGTGATATCCTCTTTGATGCCGATATAGTGGATGATTTCGCCATGCTCATCATGTACGGGGGATATTGAGGCATTCTCTCTGAAGGTGGTGCCATCTTTTTTTCGATTGATAAATACTCCTTGCCATGCGCTCCCTGACCGGATGGTCTGCCAGAGTTTTTTATACTCTTTTTGACTTGTTAAGCCGCTGTTTAAGAAACGTGGATTTTTACCGACCACCTCTTCACTGGTGTAACCGGTGATCTGGGTGAATTTTGGATTGATATACTCAATATCGCCATTTGGATCGGTGATGATAATTGAGGCGGGGCTCTGTTCGACGGCCTTCTCTAAGGTTCGTCTCCGTTTTTCCGCTTTGACGCGTTCGCTGATATCGCGGACCGAAGCCCAGATGGACTCCTCTCCTTTGATGATCATATAGTTTGCGGTAATTTCTACCGGAAAGATTTTTCCTGATTGATGTTTATGGTGGCTGTGGATCTGTCTTTTTTTCTCTTTTTTAAGCTTCTCCCAGAGCTTTGGCCAGCGTTCCATCGGGACATCTGGATCAAAGTCGGCAACCTTCATGGTTAAAAGCTGTTTTTGTTGATACCCCAGGCTTTGACAGGCGGCTGCATTGGCATAGAGTATCTGGCCTTTTTTATCGAGGCGGAATACGGCATCGCCGGATTGATCAACGGCAAACTGGGTGATTGCCTGCTGTAGTTGGCTCTTTTTCAGTTTCTCCAGATTAATTTTCAGGGCGCTTTGGGCGTTATAGAGTTGAAGAAAGATAGCGACCTTGGCGAGTAGAATATGGTCGTTGATCGGTTTTTCGATATAGTCCACCGCGCCGGCCTGATAGCCTAAGAGCCTGTGGTGTTCATCCTTGAAGGCGGCGGTGATGAAAATAATGGGAATCTGTCTGGTTTCATCCACGGAGCGCAGCATTTTTGCGACTTCATAGCCATCCATTTCAGGCATATTGACATCAAGGAGGATGAGAGCAAACTGATGTTCAACCGCAGCGGATAGTGCGTCAATGCCTGAGTTGGCCTCAATAATTTCAGCGGAGATATTGGCCAGAAGAGCGCGTAGGGTTTTAAGGTTGGCGGGGAGATCATCAACGATAAGGATTTTTGGTGGGGGAATTACATCCATTTACGTCTACTCCTGAACGCTCTTCCCAGCATGATTTCTGGAGAAATGTTCGATGGTCTGGAGTATCTCTTCGATGGGGGCTGATTTATTGAGGACTTTGTTTAAGTTGGTATCCTGTTCTTTGGGATTGGGGGTGAGGCCGATGATTGGAAGTTGTTGTCGGTGTGGGGTTTGGCGAACTTTTTTTATGATCTTATCAATGTGAATATTTTCGCTATCCACATTGATAAGAATAATATTGATTTTTGAATTGTTTTCCAGGAGGTCGAGTGCTTTTTGGTCGTTATTGGCCATAATCACCCGGGATACCTGTTTTTGCAGTTGCTGGGTGAGTGAAAAAATATAGCGTATATCATCATCGATAATGAGTACCGTTGCAGGGATGCGGGGCGTGATGACGACCTCTTTTTCTGGTGATGTTGTGGCCGCTGTTTTTTTCTGTTTACGGGGCTTAGGTTGCTGAGGAATTTTGGGTTTGCTCAACCAGTCTGAGAGCACATCGAGCAGTTCTTGGCTGCTTACGGGCTTGGCCAGGTAGTCGCTGGCGCCGGCGTGCAGGCACTTTTCCCGGTCTCCGGGCATCACTTTGGCGGTGAGTGCCAGAATTGGAATTTTACTGAACTTAGGCTGTTTTCTGATCGCCTGCATCGCTTCGAAGCCATTCATGATGGGCATCATGACATCCATGAGAATCACATCAATGTGGTTGCCATGTTTTAACAGGGTATCCAGTGCCTCCTGGCCATTGATTGCGATTAAAACGCTTCCCACACGAGGTTTGACCAGTTGTGTGAGGGCATAGGTGTTACGGGGGTCATCATCGACGATCAGCACGGTGCGTGATGGATCATAGAAGTCTGTGGTTTTTTCTCCTTCTACAGAGAGGCTGTCTTCTGTTTTTTGATGACTTTTTGAGATCGCATCAGGGGTGATTATAGGAATGTAGAGGCTGAATGCGGCGCCTTTACCCTCCTGGCTCTCCACTTGAATCTCACCGCCTATGAGTTCGGAGAATTTGCGTGAAATGGAGAGTCCTAATCCTGTACCACCATATTTACGGCTGGTGGTTCCATCGGCTTGGCGAAAGGCTTCAAAGATTTGAGCCTGTCGATCTTCGGGTATGCCGATACCTGTATCGCGTACCGTGATGGCGATAGTGCGCTCTGTTTTGAGGTCAGGATTTAAGAAGGTGGCTTTTGCAGGACGATGGATCTGCATGCTGACCTCTCCTTGGGCGGTGAATTTGAGCGCATTGGAGAGAAAGTTGCGGATGATCTGCTCTACTTTTGACCAGTCGCTGTAGAAGCTGGTGGGGATATTTTCTGCGACCGTTATTTTAAATTTTAGTGATTTCTCTTGGGCGACGGGTTTAAAGAGTCTTTCGATGTTGTGGGCAAAATCATGGAGCTTCATGGTGTGTGGTGCGAACTCCATGCGTCCGGCTTCCACTTTGGAGAGATCAAGGATATCGTTGATCAATCTTAAGAGGTCTTTTCCGCTTTCATGGATGACCGTTGCGGATTCAACCTGGTCGGCAGAGAGGTTCTGCTCTCTGTTCTCGCTGAGAATTTTTGATAAAATGAGCATGCTGTTGAGGGGGGTTCGTAGCTCATGGGACATATTGGCGAGAAACTCAGATTTATAACGGCTGGCGTTGGCCAGTTCGTGGGCTTTCTCTTTAAAAATTTGTGCTGCTTTCGCCATGGCACCAATCTCATCCTGGCGTCCACGGTCGGGGATTTCAGCGGTCATTTTGCCGCGAGCCAGGTCGGTGAGCGTTCTGGTCATCGATTTGACTGGTGCGGATATGTTTCGGGTGATCAACCATGCGAAAATAAGGCCAATGAGGATGGCAAAATAGGAGACGCCTAAAGTAAAGGTTTGGGTTTGTGAGATTGTTGCAGACATCTGTTGCTGAACGTTATTGCGATGGTCTGTGGTGATTTTTTTAAGTTCATTGGCCAGGTAGGCGAACTCCCACGCTTCACCGGCCATCACCACATAGACCAGATTCATATAGCCACGGGTGGTCTGTACCATCTTGAGGAAATTTTGCTCATATTGGGGCGCTGTCTTTAAGATTTGTTGGATGGCGGTGTAGCATCCCTGTTCAGGTTCGATTTCCAGAAGCAGTTGTTTGAGCAACTGTCGAAACTGTTTAAGATGTTTGGTGGTGCTGTGAATCAGGTGGGAGCGGGGGTTATTGAGAAAATAGAGTGTATCCTGGTGGGCTGAGAGCAGTTTTCCCTGGGCGACCCCCGCAAGCGTGGCTTGGGCGAGATAATTTTTCTTTTTCAGATTGAGGATAAGTTGCGTTAAGCGTGCTTGATCTTTTTCAATAATTTTTTTAAGCGCTTTCTCCATGAGTTGGTCACGAACATGGCGATCTGCGACGGCTTCTTCAAAGTGTTCTGTATAGCTCTCGAAGTATGCAATCATCCGTTGCAAGATGTTTTTTCGTTTTTCATCGGTGATCGACTTTTCGATAATATGGAGCTGTTCTCTTAGGGTTGAGGCCGATTGATGTACACGGTTGACGACACTGCCATAGCCTGAGTGGGTGAAGGCCAGGACATTGCGTTGAAGCTCCAGTACATTACGTTCAACCTCTGCAATATGGTAGGCTTCGAAACTAATTTTTTCGAACTGTTTAAATTTTTCAGCGCTGTTATCGAAGCCGTTGATGCTGATGATGGCTTGTATCACGAAGAGTGCGATGACCACACCAAATCCAATGAATATACGTGCTCCCAATGTTCTTGGTGTCAAGACGTTGCTGGAGTAAAGACGTTTTCTCATTGGAGTTCACCCTTTGGATCTGTTGAGAATGAACGGTATCTTTTAGCGAAGGTTTTACGCCAGGAGAAATTCATACCAGCGGGGCAGGGTGTATTCGTAGCTATCCATGACGGTATTCCATACAGCGATATTGCTGAACCGTTTCCAGTAGGAACCGCCATTGCGGATGGCGCCTTGCTTAATTGATTTCTGTCCATCGGGGCCGGAAAGATCTTTGCTGGCGGGTTTGCCTTCATACCAATAATCCCATTCAGCTTGTGAAAGGTGTGGTTTTGCGCGTTCTGGAACCGAGATATAGTAACCCTGGCGTGCGACAAAAGCGCCAGACCAGCCGGAGAGCCACCAGTTCATAAATTCGTAGGCGGCTTCTTTGGTACGCCCTTTTGTGCGGGAGGAGAGGCACATAACCCCATGCCAAGCGCGATAACCCTCTTTGGGCGCGGCGTAGACCGCGGGTATGCCTTTTTGATTAAGATCGGCGATGGCGGGTGAGAACATGCTGGCGATGGCAGCGCGACCGCTCTGGATAAAGTGGGCGGATTCTGGCACGGAATTCCAGAACCCCACAAAGTGTCCGCGCTGTTTTTTCTCGATTAAGATGCGAAAGAGTTGATCCACTTCGCTTTCGGTCATATTGCCCATATTTTTAAAAGTCATCAGGCCGCGTGCCTGGGCGGCTAAGGCGGCATCAAAGATGCCGATGGTTGGCGCATTAACGAGGGCGACTTTACCATGCCACCGTTCATCGAGCAGCCATCCCCAGCTTTCGCTCTCATAGGCTTTGCCGCGAGGAATGATGCGGGTATCGTAACCGAAGGAGTCCGCATTATGAACGTAGGGGAGAAAGCTGATATGATCGGACATTTTATGGTTTAGGGTGGCGTTCTTTTGTGCGTAGAGGAGTTTATAAGGGGCATCGCCTAAGCCCAGTTTTGCATTGGGGGTGAGGCGTCCTGTTTTTGTTAGGTTATTGACCTCGTCCCAGAGTTTGATTTTTTTTAGTTCGATGGGCTGGATGGCATTGGAGCGCCAGAGCACATTGATGCTGTCGGACCACTGTTCATAGATATCGAATGCTTGTGGGTGGGTTGAGGCTTTCTGTAGAACCCGTGCACTGCCGCCGGGTTCAAACTGTATCGATATGCCGAGATCTTCTTCGGCTTTTTTGCGGATGGCCTCACGGAGGGTGACATGGGTGCCCAGGACGCGCAGTGTGACTTTTCCTTTGGTGTGGACGTAGGGGGCGTGCAGCATGGCGGCGGTACCGATACTGAGGCCGCCCGCTTTTTTGAGAAAATGGCGTCTGGTGAGCTTTTGGATCTGCATGGACAGCTCCTTTATATTAAAAAGCGAATAAAGATCGCTTTTGTGGCAGCTTTTCAGGCAGTGGTGCCTTGGATATCTTTAATATGTGGATCAGAGATATCTCTTTTGCTTTTTTAAGGAGAGTGTCTGGGTATCTATAAGTTTGCGAGCAATGGTATTTTTTTTATCCTAAATAGGATGATTTTTAACAAAGCTAACATATTTAGTCAAAGAGGTCAATTTTGTAATCTTTTTTCACACTTTATCTCATTGATATCTATTTTATTCTTATTATTGCATTTCTTCGAGCAGGTGGGAGAAATGTGTCTTAATTTCTGGCATGGCAGAGAGCAGGCGGTGATCACTGTTGAGCATCAGGAGTTCGGTTTGATGTTTGGTACTGAATTTTACGGCATTCTCAAAGGGAACGGTTTGGTCCTGCCAGCCATGGATGACGACGGTTCGCTGGGCGACTGGTGTAGGATCTTGATGCTGATATCCGGGCAGGTAGATTGCAGGGGCGAGGAGAAACAGGGCGTCGGGTTTAATCTTTTTGGAGACCACAATCGACAGATAACTCCCCATGCTTGAGCCCACCAGAATCAGTCGGCCTTTGGGGCGTTTTTTAAAACGATTGTAGAACATCTCCACGCGCTGGTCGGCATGCTCTGTGATTGTATAATCGGGGCTCTCGATCTGGTAGCCAAAACTTCGACCGATTTGAGCCAGCGCTTTAATCTTTCCTCCCCAGGGAATGCCTTTTTTTCCATGGGCAAACCAGATCCAGTGATCCTGCGACATAATCATCATCCTCTGAAATTATGTAAAAATGATAAGAGATAAAAAAGGTGGTACAGCGTTTCTATTGATCTTTAACCTATGGATCAATAAAAAATCTGTCCACCATCTCTTCTCTTCATCCAACGCGCGATCCTTATGAATGAACGCGCGTAGGTAAACTTGGAAAATAAAGCCTATCCTCCCAGTAGCAGCAGCGCAAGCTGTGGTTGTTGGTTGGCTTGGGCTAAAATTGCCGTTCCCGCCTGTTGAAGGATCGATTGCCTGGTTAGATTGGATGTCTCCGTCGCAATATCGACATCAATAATCCGTGAGCGGGCGGCCTGGGTATTTTCAGAAACATTGGCCAGACTGGAGATCGTTGATTCCAGACGGTTTTGTACTGAACCTAAGCCGGAACGTATATCAGAAACACTGGCTAATGCACTATCCACCAGACCAACCACATAGTTGGCTAGAGAAACCTGACCTGCATTGCTGAACCCTTGACTGGTTCCGCGGCCGCCTCCCATATAGAATGTTTCAATACCCGATGCCTCAAGGTTAGCATAGTCCGTGGACCCGATAATGGAGTCGGCACCGATGCCTAAATTACTGGCAGCAATGGCGTCAATATTTAGGGCGATGGTCTGACCTGCTTCGGCACCAATGGTAAAACGCATGCCAGAAGTGGCGCCACTGAAATTGCCGTTTAAAAGGGTCTTTCCATTAAAGGTTGTGGTGCTGGCAATCCGATTGATCTCAGAAAGCAGCTGCACGACCTCTTCCCAAATATCGCCACGGTCGGTGGAGGTGTAGGTATCACTGGATGCCTGAACCGCCAGTTCGCGTATGCGTTGCAGGGAGTTGGTGGTTTCATCCATCGCCCCCTCAGCCACCTGAATCAGAGAAATCGCATCATTGGTGTTGCGAATCGCCTGGTTCATGCCGCGAATCTGTGAGGTGAGGCCGGTGGCAATCGAGAGGCCAGCGGCATCATCTGTGGAACTGCTTACGCGCAAACCGGATGAAAGGCGTCCAAAGCTTTTGTTTATGCTTCTGGTGGATGATTGCAAATTACGCTGAGAAATCAGCGATGCAATGTTGCTGTTAATTGTAAGAGCCATTTCTATCTCCTCCGTATAAATATCCGTCCTTGGATGGAGGTGAGTTGTTCATTTTACAGGGTCAACTCCAACCCGTGTGACGTTGTATCGTCAAAAGATCCTCCCTTAAACGCCGTGATGGGTCAAAAAGGAAGAAATAGCCAAAGTGAGACTTTGGTATTTCGGTGCGTCACGCACTGAAACTTAATCGATTGATGGGATTAAGTTTCAGTGCGTACGCTCATTCTTGTTTATCTGTGGAGTTGTTTTTTGCTGTGACTCTAAGCAATGATTGCTGTGAAACTTAGTTGAGGTTGTTGGGGTGTCAAGGCTAAAATGGCGATGCCTGCTTTAAAATAAATTCTCGTATTAAATTTATGTTTTTTTGATGCAGGGCTTGTTAAACCGCTTCGAATGTCCTACGCGCTATCCTCTAAATAGGAGAATAGCGCATAGATAAACGAGGGGAGCCTTATCCTCCCAGCAGCAGCAGCGCGAGCTGTGGTTGCTGGTTGGCCTGGGCTAAAATTGCTGTTCCCGCCTGTTGAAGAATCGATTGCTTGGTTAAATTGGATGTTTCCATCGCAATATCGGCATCCATAATTCGTGAGCGGGCGGCTTGGGTATTCTCAGAGACATTGGCCAGACTGGAGATCGTTGATTCCAGACGGTTTTGCACTGAACCTAAGCCAGAGCGTATATCAGAAACACTGGCTAATGCACTATCCACCAGGCCAACCACATAGTTGGCCAGTGAGACCTGACCTGCATTACTGAACCCTTGACTGGTTCCTTCACCCCCCCCCATATAGAAGGTTTCGATTCCTGATGTGGTGAGTGCCGCAATATTACTTGCACCCATCATGGAGTCGGCACCGACACCTAAATTACTGGCGGCGATGGCATCGATATTCAAGGCAATCGTCTGCCCTGCTTCGGCGCCAATGGTGAAGCGCAGGCCGGAAGTGGCCCCACTGAAGTTTCCGTTTAAGAGGGTCTTTCCATTAAAGGTGGTGTTGCTCGCAATCCGATTGATCTCAGAGATCAACTGGACGACCTCCTCCCAGATGTCGCCACGGTCGGTGGAGGTGTAGGTATCACTGGATGCCTGAACCGCCAGTTCGCGTATGCGTTGCAGAGAGTTGGTGGTTTCGTCCATCGCTCCTTCGGCCACTTGAATCAAGGAGATCGCATCGTTGGTGTTGCGAATCGCCTGGTTCATGCCGCGGATCTGTGCGGTGAGGCCGGTGGCAATCGAGAGGCCAGCGGCATCATCGGTGGAGCTGTTTACACGCAACCCGGATGAAAGACGCCCAAAACTTTTGTTTAAGTTTCTGGTGGATGATTGCAAATTGCGCTGAGAAATCAGCGACGCAATGTTGCTGTTAATTGTAAGAGCCATTTTTATGTCCTCCGTATGAATCTCCGTCCATGGATGGAGGTGAGTTGTTCATTTTACAGGGTCAACTCCAACCCGTGTGACGTTGTATCGTCAAAAGCTCCTCCCTTAAATGCGCCGTGATGGGTCAAAAAGGAAGAAATAGCCAAAGTATAACTTTGGTATTTCGGTGAATGACGCATTAAAACTTGATATATATGATGTAAGTTTTAATGCGTGCTTCGTTCTGGTTAAACTGCTATTCTATAGTTGTTTTTGCAGTGATTAGATGGATAGTAATCGTAAAATAAGTTGGGGTTGCTGGTTTGCTTGGGCGAGGATCGCAATACCTGCTTGCTGTAAAATTGATTGTCGTGTTAAATTCGCGGTTTCAGCCGCCACATCGGCATCCATGATGCGTGATCGCGCGGCCTGGGTATTCTCCGAAACATTGGCCAGACTGGAGATGGTGGCTTCTAAACGGTTCTGTACCGAACCTAGGTCAGAGCGGATATCTGAAACGCTATCTAAGGCACTATCCACTAATCCAACCACATAGTTGGCGAGAGAGACCTGTCCGGCATTGCTGAACCCCTGACTGGTGCCTTCGCCTCCGCCCATATAAAAGGTTTCAATGCCAGATGCGATGAGTGCGGTGATGTTGCTGGCCCCCATCATGGAGTCGGCGCCGATACCTAAATTACTGGCGGCAATGGCCTCAATGGTGAGGGCAATGGTCTGTCCGGCTTCAGCGCCAATGGTGAAGCGTAGACCGTTGGTGCCACCGCTGTAATCACCATTGAGCAGCGCTTTCCCGTTAAACTTTGTATCTGAAGAGATGCGGTTAACCTCAGAAACCAGTTGAAAAACCTCTTCCCAAATATCGCCGCGATCTGAAGAAGTGTAGGTATCGCTGGAGGCTTGAACGGCCAGTTCGCGAATTCTCTGAAGCGCATTGGTGGTTTCATCCATTGCTCCTTCGGCCACCTGAATCAGTGACACCGCATCGTTGGCATTGCGAATGGCCTGATTCATACCACGGATTTGTGAGGTGAGTCCGGTGGCAATGGATAAACCCGCGGCGTCATCGGTGGAGCTGTTGATCCGCAATCCTGAGGAGAGGCGGGCAAAGGTTTTGTTGAGCGAACGGGACGCCGTGCTGAGGTTTCTCTGGGCAAGTAGACTGGATATATTACTGTTGATGGTTAACATGACGCACCTCCAGAATAAAACAGATGGCAAAGTCTTCTCTCTTTTAAGAAAAAGCCTTCCTTGGCCGGAGGTGAGACCTGCTAAAACCGTGTGGGGGGGGGCTTTTTGGGGCCGCCCCCTTTAAAAGCGTATTTTTATCTGTTTTTTGTATGGATTTTGTCATCAAAGGATTGAAGCATATGTGAGGATTTTTTGACATATTGCCGTTAAAATCCTGGTTTAACGGCTTTGAGGAGGCGGGATGACCCTTGATTAAAGAGGAGATGATCCATGGGGTCTTATCGCGAATGCTCTCAAAGCCTAAAGGCTCAAGGGAAGATGGTCTTCCCTTGAGCGCAATCATCCTAAGATGCGTTAAGAGAGTAGCATCAGCGCCAACTGTGGTTGCTGATTGGCTTGTGAGAGTATTGCGACGCCTGCTTGCTGGAGAATCGACTGCTTGGTTAGTTGTGATGTCTCTTGAGCGATGTCGGCATCCATGATGCGCGAACGCGCAGCCTGGGTATTCTCCGAAACATTGGCCAGACTGGAGATCGTTGATTCCAGACGGTTCTGTACAGAGCCTAAACCAGAGCGGATGTCTGAAACGCTGGCTAAGGCACTATCCACCAGACCAACCACATAGTTGGCGAGAGAGACCTGTCCTGCATTACTGAATCCTTGACTGGTGCCTTCACCACCCCCCATATAGAAGGTTTCAATTCCTGATGTGGTCAGTGCGGCAATATTACTGGCCCCCATCATGGAGTCTGCACCAATACCTAAATTACTGGCGGCGATGGCATCAATGTTCAAAGCAATCGTCTGACCGGCTTCTGCACCAATGGTAAAGCGCAGACCTGAGGTGGCACCACTAAAGTTACCATTTAAGAGCGTCTTTCCATTGAATGTGGTGTTGCTGGCGATGCGGTTGATCTCAGAGACCAGTTGGACCACCTCTTCCCATATATCACCACGATCTGTGGAGGTATAGGTATCACTGGAGGCTTGAACCGCCAGTTCGCGAATGCGTTGCAGGGAGTTGGTGGTCTCATCCATGGCCCCTTCGGCCACTTGAATCAGAGAGATCGCATCATTGGTATTGCGGATCGCCTGGTTCATACCACGGATTTGTGCGGTAAGACCGGTGGCGATGGAGAGTCCGGCAGCATCATCGGTGGAACTGTTTACCCGGAGACCTGAAGAGAGGCGTCCAAACGATTTATTCAGTCCGCGTGTGGATGCTTGCAGATTGCGTTGAGATACTAAAGAAGCGATGTTGCTGTTAATTGTAATAGCCATTTAATCCTCCTAAATTCCATAAAGACTTAGACATCTTGTCTTAAGCCTTCCTAAAACGCCTTCCATGGCAGGAGGTGGGTTTTTCATTTTATAGGGAAACCCTATCCCGTATTGCTTAAAATATACCTATAGTAATTGCATATCTTGCATGTAACCATAAAAGCATATCTTTTGTTTTAATTGTTCCAACAGATCCCCTTTAAAAAGAGTACCCATTGACCTTAGAAATTTATTCATGCGTTTAAGCTAAAAAAGAGTCCAAGGCTTTGTTTTTGAAGAGAGTGAAACACTTTTCCTCTTCTGATGACAGAAAGTGGAAATCCTTATCCTGAGGAGAAGTGTCTCTCTTCTAAAAACCAACAGGTCAGATCTGTTGGTTCTGATAAAAAGCGCGGGCGCTTCCCTCCTTGGAGGCCCTCCCCGCGTTTTGGCAAAGTACCCATGTCTATACTTCGCCACGTATGTTCTTTGCGGTTTCTCCATGATACCGCGAAATAGCGGGCGGGAACTCTCCATCCATGGAGAAACATTCCCGCAACTTAGACGAAGAGCCCATGTCTACTCATTCGTCGCCAATCTCTTTTTGATCGATAGCCCTTCTCCTTCCTATGGATTGGGGGTGGGGGGGGGCGACGACCATCCTTGGAAGTCACCCCACATTCCGGCAAAGTGACCATGTCAACACTTTGCCAGTTGTATTCTTTTGATCAAGATGAACTGTTTCCCCGCAGAACATCTTTTTATCAAGCGTGCTTTCAATCGTTGCCTTCTCCTCTGTTTTCCCAGCAGACTTGAAGTTTACGCTTTTAAGCGCGCTTTTTATGCGGCCATCCTTTTAGAATGTTCGCTGTTTTTTTATCTCTTGATACTCTTTTCGTCAGGGAGTGGTTGAGGCATTAGTAGAAAGTTTATTTTGAGAGGTGTTTTTGAGTGCATTGTTTAGTTAACATACTGTTTTTAAAGGTGTAAAAAAATAAAATTGAAAGTTGATTTTTTGCAGGCTTGTGGTGGATTCTCTGGGGTGTGAGCGACTTTGAGGCGGTTTATGAGGCAGGATTGGCGGTTTGGTTGAGCTAATCCTGCCTTTAATATTAGAACAGTTTGATCGGAAGTTGATTTAGTAGTTCTTTGACCTCTCCGGGGAGCTTTTGCTCTAACTTTTTCAGCTTCTCTTCGCCCAACTCTTCGCGCAACTTCTTCTCCAGTTTCTTCTTGGCTTCAGTCTTTAGGGTGGAGGCGATAAGGCCGCTTAAATCTACGCTAATCTTCGGTGGCGGATTCCACTGGCCTTTGATGGTGACAGGAATGATGGCGCCTTTAAAGTCAGCAACGCTTTTGCCTAAGCCTTCAATGGCGCGCAAAATATCCGCTTGGAGTCGATAGTTGATTTTTTCGTTGACCAGGTTGATGGAGCCTCTTCCTTTGATGTTCATCGCAGGAGAGTGGAGTTGGATATGGTGATTATTGATCAGACCGTTTTTTATCGTGGCCTGGGTATTGAAGTTTGAAAATGGCGTTCCCTGGCGTTGAATAGAGGTGAGCGGTCTGTTTTTGATCTGTGCATAGGCTGTGCGAACCTGCTCTAAAATATCCAGATCTTTGATCACGCCGTTGGTCAGTTTAAGGTGGGTGGTGCCGCTGAGTGTTCTTTTAATCTCTTCTAAGTGGTTTCCTGAGCCGTGTAGGTTAAGCGCGAGTTCTCCGACGCCTTCAAGGGGGCGTTGTTGGGTGAAGTCCTGTAACATCGCGCCGATGTTGACATGATAGAGTTTCTCCTGGAGTGAAAAGCGAGGGGGGCTTTTTTGAACATTTAAGCTGCCTGATGCGGTGAGGCGGCCTTCATAGAGATCCGCTTTGAGGGCTTTGATCTTAATGATGCCTTTTTTTGCTTTGGCGGCTAAGAAGATGTTTTTAATGGTGGTCTGCTCCGCTTTAACCTGCTTAAAACGGATACGGCCATCCAGATTGAGTGGGCGGAGCTTTTCTATGGGGATCAGTGTTGCGGCCGCCGGTGGGGCGATTAGGGCGGTTGTGGCGGATGGCTTGCTCTTCTTGCTTGGGGTGGTGGGCTGTTTTTGTGGTGTGCTTTTGGGGGGGAGATAGGCATTTAGGTCGATCTGATCCCCTTCTAAGCGGAATTGGTAGCCTGGTGATCGATCTGGATTGGTGATGGTAAGGCGGCCTGTGAGTTGGGTTTTATCCAGTTTAGCATTTAGTTTGCCCAGTTCTAACGCATGATCTTTAAAATGGAGATTTCCACGCGCCTCAAAGTGACGCAAGCTTTGGGGGGATTGGGTCTCTGGGGGAGGGATCTTTAACTGTTTAAGGAGTGCACGTGGGTTGAAGGGTTGTAGATACCACTGACCTTTAATCTGGGGGTTGCTGCGAATATGGTTGGCTTTTATGGTGGCCAGCAGGTTGGCATCCAGTGTGGAGAGGTGGAGGTCTTTGGCGTGCAGGGTCTCCTCTTGCAGGTTGCCCGTGAGAAGGGAGCCCTCAAGGTGAACTTTTATGGGGTTGTTGTTTGCGATCATCTGACTCTGAAGGGTGGATGTGATCTTCCACCCCTCAAAAGAGAACTCAGGTGTGCGCCAGTTGATTTTTGCGCTACTTTGTAGCTCAACTGCCGCACTGCTTAAGGTGTCTATTTCTTTTACATTGATTTTTAGTGTAAGGTTCTTTGAGTTGATCTCCTTGTTATCAAAAGAGATGTTGTAGTCGCCTTTAAGTTGAAGTTTGCGCTCTTTGGTGGAAACTTCCTTGCCTTTGGCTTGAAGGAGGAAGTTGAGTTTTTCTAGGCGAACATCTTTTTTCTCCATCAGTGTATGGATGCGGGTGGTGAGTGTTACGCTCCCCTGGTGTTCTGGCTTCTCTCCTCTAAAATCGGTGTTTAAGGAGAGATCTAAGGGGATACCTCTTTGAAGAAGTCCGGATTCTAGATGGAAGTTATCCAGCGTATATTGTGTATCACTGCGTTGATCCTGCCAGGAGATCTTGGCATCAAAGATCTCCACGCCACTGACGCTGAGTGCGGCGAGTTTTTTAACCTCTTCTTCTGGTATATGTGGTGTTTCTGAAGAGGGGGAGGTGGATGGAGGAGAGGGGGGGGCGGGCTGTTTTTTTAGATCCTGCCAGTTATTTTTTCCCTGTTTATTGATCGCCAGATGGAGTTGCACGCCTTCTAAGGCGATGCGGCCGGCTTCAATACGCTTATCCAGGAGTGGGAGCAGCTTAACACGTATTTTTGCAGTTTTAATCTTTGCCATCGGTTCAGGACCGAACCCAGGGGCATTGCCTAAAGTGGTCTTCTCCAGACGGAGTCCGATCCATGGAAAAATAGAGAATGAAATGTCGCCAGCAATGGTAACCTTGCGTCCAGTATTTTTTTGCGCAAGTAGGGCGATCTCTTTTTTATAGTTGTTGGGGTCAACGGTGAGAAGTAGAGCGGTGATGGCGCCGATCAACACGACAATCAGTCCGGTTGTGATCAATAGAACTTTTCGCATTGGAGGTTCCTGTTTTGCGCTTTATTTATGAAAAAGGCTTGTTGCTCCAGACTGTTGGTGCCCTTTAAGCCTGTTTTTCGCGGAGGTATTGAACCAGATGGGTTAATCCCTCTTTGAGAGGGATTTTTGGTTTGATTGCTAAAATATTTTGGGCTTGGCTGGGATCTCCTAAGGAGTGTTTGATATCTCCTGCTCTCTTAAGGCCAAATTCTAAGGGAGTGGTTTGATTAAATAGGTCGAAGAGCGTTAGCGCCAGTTGATGGATGGTTACACTCTGCCCATGACAGACGTTGAGTACTTTTGCCGCACGCTGAATGCCTTGATCCTGTTGCAGTTTCTCCAACCCTTTAAGAAGAAAACGGACAATATCCTTAACATAGACAAAATCGCGCGACTGCTTGCCATCGCCATGGATAATAATTTTTTTCTGCTTTTGGATGGCGTCTGCAAAAATGGAGATGACACCGGAGTAGGGGGAGGAGGGATCTTGTCTGGGACCGAACACATTGAAGAAACGAAATCCCATGGTGGGGACTTGAAACATACCGGTGGCGATTGCCGCGTGAAGTTCGGAGCCTAATTTATCGGCCCCATAAGCGGTTAGGGGGGCTAGCGTGCTCTCCTCTTTGAGGGGGATGTTGCGGTTGTTTCCATAGACCGCAGCGGAGGAGGCATAGATTACAGGTATACCCATGCCACGCGTTTTGCGGGCGGCATTAAGAATCTGGAGTGTGCCGGTCTGGTTGGTGCGATGGGTTCCCAGCCAATCTTCGGTGGAGCGCACCACCGAGGCTTCGGCGGCAAGGTGAAAGCAGCCATCCATATCCTGCATCGCGCGCTTTGCGCAGTTTTCATCGGCCACATCACCGATCATTATTTCGCAATTCTTTGGTGGGTTTCCTTCGTCTCCTGAGGAGAGATCATCTAAGATGCGTACAGCATCTCCTCGATCAATGAGTGCCTCTGCAAGGTGAGAGCCGATAAATCCACATCCGCCAGTGATCAGATAGGACGCCACATCTATTCTCCTTAAAAGGTTGTCGGATGATTAATCGTTGCGAGACCTTAATCTGTCTTTTAAGCCCCAGGATATTTTAAACGATCGAATAGTTGAATGTTACTCTTTTTTTTGTCTCAAATGCAACGCTGGTATGCCACCATAGTCGCCATTAAGGTAGTTTTTTTGTAGTGGATCCTCACGACGGATGGGAAAGTTGACCAGAGGGGTCAGGTGGGAGCAGCGGTCCTCTTTGCGCTTCATGATCCAGAACTGATCTCTGCGAAACTGATCATCATCGAGTAGTGCGGTATCGTGGGTGGTGCCAATCAGTTGGGAGTGGCCGCGGTTGGTGGGAGCGTGGATGCGATCAAAAAGAAAACGCACCAGATTGGGGTGGAGGCTGGTATCCATCTCATCGATAAAAAGGACGCGCTCATTATTCATCATATCCAGAAGTGGGCCGGCTAAAGCAAAGAGTTTCTGGGTGCCTTGGGATTCACTGCGCCAGGGGAGGTGAACGGGTTCCTGGGTGTCGTTGGTGGTGCGGATCAGGGCGACATCATTGATCTCCCACTCCCAGTTGGGCAGGCGCTCTTTGAGCAGTGCGTGCAGGGTTTGTACATAAGAGGGGTCGCCGCCCTCACTGTTGTTCTTCGCATTTCGGGTGGTGAGTTGAATATCAAGAATTTGTAGATCTGCCTGGTTGAGAAAATGGAGAATTTCTGCTTTCTCTTCGGGGTTCTTTAAAAAGTGTGTCGTATAATCGAGGGTGATCTGTTCATTGGAGGGGAGAACAAAAAGGCGTTTGGCAAACCAGTTAAATACAGGGCGTAAGGGTTCTGCATTGAGTTGTACAGCGGTGGAGAGGAAGAGGGCATTTTCGCGGGTAAAGTCGCGCCAGGTGTTGCGAGTGCTGGGAAGGTAGCGGCGGTGGAGGTGCCAGGACTCCTGTTGGGTTTGAGGATCAAAGTAGCGTTCGAACCAGCGTTGCGCTCTCCCTTTGGGATAGGAGAGCAGCCACTCATGCCAGACCCTCTGGCGGCTGGCGGCAAAACCGTATCGGTAGCGGATATTCTCCTCAATAAAGACCATCTCAAATAGCGTTGGGCTGCTTCGGTTCTGTTGGTTAAGTAAAAAGGGATAAAGGGGGATCTCTTCTCCCGCCTGGCCTTGGGCGGAGTTGAGGACAAAATCCTGCACAAACTTGGCCGCTAAAATAAGGTTGCTTTTTCCTGAGGCGTTGGCGCCATAAATAATTGTTGATTTGAGCAGATTAGGAAGTCTGGCGACCTCTGTGGAGAAGGTGTTGTCCATCTGCTCCGGATAGGGTGAGCGGGCGGCTAAGGTGAGTTTTTGGTTCTGACAGAACGAGAGAAAATTGGTTATATTAAATTCGATAAGCATTGTTGTGGTGAAACTCCTGCTCTAAAATTATTTAGAATAACTTTGTAAACGTTTTCTAAAAAGCTTTAGCATGTTCTCCTATTATGGCGTTGCACGCCATACCTTGTCCACTTATTGGATTTTTGGTATCGGTTGTCTTTTGAATAAAAAAATTTAAAAGTCTATATTCCCAGGCCACAAAAGGTTATAGTAAATCTATAATAAGCGTTACTTAAAACACTTTAAGTACGTGCTTTTCATCGCTTTAACTGAAGAAAAATCTTATGGGTTCCTCTGGTTACGCTTCTGAAATTGCTAAGATGATCTCAATGATCTCTGATCCTCTTTTTCTTGTGGATGTCGAAAAAGAGCGGATTCTCTATGGAAATCCTGCTGCCGCTGTGCTGTCGGGATTCTCCTCTAAAGCGCTGCAGCGCCTGGATCTGGAGAAACTTTTTCCGGAACATGATCTAAGTCGGCATCGGCAAGCTTTTCTCCGGAGAAAAGAGTTGGGTGAGCCTTCAGGGCTTTCCGATAATCTTTACCTTCAGAAAAAAGAGGGTGAAGTTATCCCTGTGGAGATTTTGCCTGTCCGTCTGGAGCGAAAGGGGAAAAAGTGGCTTATTGAGCTTTATCGAGATATCAGTAAGACCAAACAGGCTGAGGAGGCGTTGCGTAAAAGCCGTGCCAACCTGCTCAAGGCGCAACGCCATGTGCTTATGGGCAGTTGGGAGTGGGATATTCTTAAAAATGAGCGCCACTGGTCAGTGGAGTTGGAAGCGATCTTTGAACTCGATACCTATAATCCGGAGCTTTCTGCCCGATATTTTCTCGAAAAGATCGATTGCGAAGATTTTATCCAACTCAAAACGACGATCAAAGATGCGCTGAAAAATAGCGACCGCTATCAGTTTGAGTATCGTATCAGGCTCTCACAGAATCGTGTTCGGGTTTTGCAGGAGGTTGGTGAAATTATTCGCGATGATAATTTACAGCCGGTGCGTCTGGTGGCGGCGGTTCGAGATGTGACCGAGCGCAAGCGGGCGGAGCGACAGTTTAAAGTGGCCGCGCAGGCTTTTGGTCAGACAGAGATTGCCGCAAAAGAGCAGCTTCGTATTACCCGAAAGGTTTTTGAGAATGTTGCCGAAGGGGTGCTGATTACAGATCATCGCGGCATTATTCAGTCGATCAATCCCGCGTTTACGCTGCATTCGGGTTATCGTGCAGAGGAGTTGATTGGTGAACCGGTTCGTGCATTAATTTCCAGCCCTTACGCTTACGCTTTTTTGAAACAGCTTTTAACGACGCTTAAAGAGACCGGACAGTGGCATGGTGAGGTTGAGAGCCGCCGTAAGAGCGGCGAGATTGTTTCAGACAGTGTCACGATTACAGCGATCAAGAGTCGTGAGGGGAAAATCAGCAACTATCTGGCGCTCTATCAGGAGGCTGAAAAAAAACTGTCGGAGAAAGCGCTGCGTTATCAGGCATCTCATGATCTACTCACCGGCCTGCCCAATCGAAGCCTTTTTCGGGACCGTCTGCAACAGCGACTTTGTCAGGCGGATCGTTCTAAGAGTAAGGTGGCGATTCTCTTCTTTGATCTGGATCTCTTTAAAAAGGTGAATGATAGCCTTGGTCACGCTGTGGGTGACCGTATGTTGCAGGAGGTGGCGCGGCGCATCACAGTCTGTTTGAGAAAAGAGGATACAATCTGTCGCATGGGCGGTGATGAGTTCTCGGTGATTTTGGGCGATATTAATCGGGTTCGCGATGTGGCGCTGGTTGTGCAAAAGATCTTTAAAACATTTGCCAAACCTTTTTTAGTTCAGGAGCATGAACTCCATATGAGCATCAGTATGGGGGTATCGCTCTTTCCTGATGACCATCGGGATGTGGATACGTTAACACGTAATGCCGATATGGCGATGAACCGGGCTAAGGAGTCGGGTAGAGATCGGTTCCAGTTTTTTACCACCGCCATGGAGACCGAGGCGACACAACGGCTTATTCTCGAAGAGCGATTAAGAAAAGCGTTAAAAAGAGATCAGTTTACACTGTTTTACCAGCCAAAGCTGGCGCTGCATGGTGAGAAAAAACTCTTTGGAATGGAGGCGTTGATCCGCTGGGAGCATCCTGAAACAGGTTTAATCAGTCCTGGCGTTTTTATTCCTGTGGCTGAGGAGACCGGCTTGATCCTGCCGATGGGGCGTTGGATTCTTCATGCCGCCTGTCTTCAGACCAAACGGTGGATTGATCTGGTGGGATATGCGCTTCGGGTGGCGGTGAATATTTCAGCGCGTCAGTTTCAACAGGATGATTTTATTGAGATGGTGGCGGTGACGCTTTCAGAGACGGGCCTGGCGCCAGAGTATCTGGAGTTGGAGATCACAGAGAGCCTGATGATGGAGAACGTTGAGAAGACGGTGAAAACGTTGCAGGAACTCAATGCCATGGGGATTCATATCGCTCTGGATGATTTTGGTACGGGGTATAGCTCTTTGAGTCAATTAAAGCGCCTGCCCATCGATACTTTAAAAATTGACCGTTCGTTTATCAATGATATTACCACCGATACTGAAGATGCGGTGATTGTTTCAACCATTGTGGCTATGGCGCACAATCTGCGCCTGGATGTGGTGGCCGAAGGGGTGGAGACCGAAGCACAGCTTGAGTTTCTCCGTAAAAAATCTTGTGATTCGATCCAGGGCTATTTTTATAGTCCTCCGCTCTCCTCAGCGGCATTTGAGGAGGCGTTGAGGACAACTTTTGCTTAAAATTGTTTTTTAGATTTGTCTCTACTGGCTGTTTTTGAGTGCAGTGAATACCTCTTCGAAGAGTTTTTCGGCCGCTTTTTCAGGCTGCTTCGCTTGGGTGAGTGGGCGGCCAACCACCATATGATCAACGCCCTGTGCGACGGCTTTCTCTGGTGTCATAATCCGTTTTTGATCATCGGCCTGACTCCAGGCGGGGCGGATTCCTGGTGTGAGTAGCGTAAATTGGTCGCCACACGCCGTCTTAATGGCGGAGATCTCCTGGGAGGAGCAGACCACCCCATCAAGACCGCACGCTTTGGCCCACATCGCGCGGCGAATAACGATATCCTTAAGCGGTGTGGTGACACCATCTTTTTTAAGGTCTTGTTCAGAGAGACTGGTTAGAACGGTGACGCCAAGAACTTTAGGTGCGGTTTTCTGCTGTTTTTCTGACTGCTCTTTGACCGCCTCAGCAGTTCTTCTCATCATGGTCTCGCCGCCGGGTATATGAATATTAAAAATTTTCACCTCCAGATCAACCGCCGCGCGGGCGGCTTGGGCGACGGTATTGGGAATGTCGTGGTATTTTAGATCGAGGAAGATCGCGCCATGGGCTTTTTGAATGGCGCGAACCACAGCGGGACCTTCGCGGGTAAATAGCTGAAAGCCCACTTTAAAAAGGCCGATCCAGGGGGATAGGCGCTCTGTCCAGTTGACCGCTTCAGATAACGTCTCAACGTCAAGGGCTAAGCAGAGCTTTGCGCGTGCCTGAGCTTTCAGGGTTTCTTCTGATGTGTTCAAGTTGACCTCTCTTTAAAGGGATCCTCTTTTTAATATAGAGGTAAAGTCTTCTATCCTTATCGAAGGTTACCATGGTTCTCCTTTTGGTTTCAAATCGAAACGGAAGGTTAAATCGACCTTTGATTTGAATAAAATATACTGTTTAGATTCTCCCTATTCTTGGCTTGCAATGGTTTGTTCCATTTTTCTGGATAGTGAGCGCTTTTCTTGTTTTTTTATTCGCTGACAGTTTTTTAAATGCGTCTTTGTACGTTTAAAATGCCTGTGCTCCGGCCTTTTTATCTCACACAAAAATAGAATATTGCTTTTTCTATAAAAGGTGTGCGTTCCCTCTTTATGGAGAGAGTTCTTCTGTTCTTTTTTTATCAATTTTATAAAATTTTATAAAGTGTCGTAACATGTGCTGCGGATTGTTGTTTCTATTTTAGAGTGGCTTTAAAAATGTAATAGCTTAAAAACCTCACATCATTGAAAAAATTCCTTGAAAAAACATTTGTTGGGAAATAAAATCAAAAAAGCAGTATGGGAGTCTGTTTTGTGTAATTTTTTAACGTTTGAGAAGGAAAAGCGTTATCGATCTGTAGGAGTCAATGCCATTGGGAAAACATGGCGTATGTGTCATTTCTACGCTTTAGAAACATCTCTTTGAGATCAATGATGATATGATCAACCATTAAAAGGAAAAGTTACCTCAAGCAAGCGTCAGAACCGTTTGAAAAAAACGTTCTCAAATAGAAACGCGCGTTTATCTTTTAACACAAATGAACTCTTTTGAAACATCATCAATGTTTCTTCTGAAGTGATTGAATGTTTCTGCTCTTCTGGAGGGTTTTGCATACAACTCTGTTTGTGCTTTTTGTTGAAAATTGCAGGCAAAGCGATCAATTTAAGAGAATATTGTGTTGCTGCGTTGAGGTCGCATGGATCATTGATATCTCTATTGCGCCTGACTCTTCGCGTGTGCTTTTCTAGACTGACTTTTGTTGCTGTTCTTATTGAATAGTGATATAAAACGTGAATCAAAATGAATCTTTATCTAACTTAAATCCACTTTAAGTATAATTAAACAATAATCTGCCTTTCGAGGGGAGTAACATAGATGTCTTCTGACCTTTTGAAAAGAGCGACGGATATCGTAACGGCTTATGTTTCTAATCCGTCTAACGTTGTTTCAGCAGCGGATATACCCAGACTCATTGATGAAATTTATCTCTCTTTAGCACGAATCTCTGGAGAGACAAAGGCGCCAGGTCCTGGTCCCTCTGGACGTGGTTCTGTAAAAAAAGGGCGGCAGGCTGAGCCTGTGCAATCGCCGCTCAATCGGCGCATGATGCCACAACCCCAGGTTTCATCGCCTTTGGGCTCATCACCGCTCTCTTCACACCAGTCGCCTTTGGGCTCAACCAGCCCACTCTCACAGTCGTCGCTCCAACAATCGCCTCTGGGAGGTGGTATGCCCGGCGCTTCACCGCTCTCCTCTGGAATGGCGACGCCGGCCCCTGCATCACAACAGCCCTTCTCTATGCCGCAACAACAGCGCCTGCCTCAACAACCCTTTCAACAACAGCAGTCGTTTCAATCGTCACCACAGCAGCAGCAGTCCGAGAGTTCTGTAGATCGTGAGTTCCTTCCGCCACCGCCAGGTTTTTCATCCTCTGGAGATATGCTCTCACCGGTTCAGTCTGCACTCGATTCTCGTTCTTCAAGTATGTTTGACGAGCCCAAAGCAGAGCCCCCGCCACAACCAAAACGTCATACGCCCATTGTGCCAATCAGTGAGGCTGTCCGAGAAGATGTGGTGATCTGTCTGATCTGTGGTAAGGAGTGTAAAGCGTTAAAAGGACATCTGACCCGCTCACACCGGATCTCCATTGAGGAGTACCGCGAACGCTTTGGTCTTCCTAAAAGCTTTCCGTTGGTGGCGCCAAGCTACTCTGCACACCGGCGAAAACTGGCCAAAGATGCAGGTCTTGGAGAGCGGTTGCGGGCACGTCCTGGTACGGCTGCAAGCGCAACACAAGCAGAGAAGTCGTCTGCTTCAGCGTCTGAATCTTCAACAGATGCCAAACAGGATGACAAAGCCACCTCGCTTTAGTTTTTTTCTTGGTTTCTGAAGAAGACTGTTTATGAAAAAAAGAAGACCCATGTTTTAAGGGTCTTCTTTTTTTGTGGAAAGTTGTTCTTCAGATATCTTTACGATTCGCAGGCGATCAGTTTAAATGATTTTTGTTTCCCCTCTTTTACAGAAACTTTCTGATTATCTTTGATCGTTCCTGAGAGCAGTGCTTCGGCGAGAGGGTCTTCGATTTTTCTTTGTAAAAGACGCTTTAATGGTCTGGCGCCGTAGTCGGGGTTGTAGCCTTCTGAAATCAGGGCATCAAAAACAGCAGGTGTGAGCTCAATGGTGATCTTCCTGGTTTTTAGACGCTGTTGAAGCTGATTAAGCTGTATTTTAATAATCTCTTTTAACCACGATTTCTTCAGACGTGTGAAGGGGATGATCTCATCAATTCGATTGAGAAACTCAGGCCTGAAGTGATGTTTAAGTAGGTCCAGCGCTTGTTGTGGTGCTTCTGTTGCGGTTTCTGGTAGGTTTGCACCAAGATTAGAGGTCATGATGATCACGCTGTTTTTAAAATCAACGACGCGGCCTTGGCTGTCGGTGAGGCGGCCATCATCGAGAATCTGGAGCAGAATATTGAAAACCTCTTTGTGGGCTTTCTCGATTTCATCAAGCAGAACGATCGAGAATGGTCGTCTTCGAATTGCTTCGGTGAGTTGACCGCCCTCTTCATGGCCAATATAACCCGGCGGTGCCCCGATAAGACGGGCGACGGCATGTTTCTCCATATACTCCGACATATCCAGCCTGACCATCGCCTGACTGTCATCAAAAAGAAAATCACTCAACGCTTTAGCCAGTTCGGTTTTTCCTACACCGGTTGGTCCTAGAAAGATGAAAGATCCTATGGGGCGTTGGGGATCTCTTAAGCCGGCGCGGGCGCGGCGGATGGCGCGGGATACCGCTGAGAGCGCGGGTTCCTGACCCACAACCCGTTGGCGTAGGCGTTTCTCCATCTCTAGAAGTTTTGTTTTCTCCCCTTCGAGCATGCGTGTGATCGGAATACCGGTCCAGTGCGAGACGACGGTGGCAATATCTTCATCGGTGACCTCCTCTCTGAGCAGGGAGAGTCCTTGCTCTTGAGAGGAGGCGGTTTGTGTGTTGAGTTTTTCCAACTCTTTAGCCAGGGCTGGGATTGTGCCGTAACGCAGTTCACCGGCGCGCTCCCAGTTGTTTTGGCGCTCGGCTTCCTCCAACTGAAGTCGCTGTTTTTCCAGTTCTTCTTTGATGTGGGAGACATTATGGATGGCATTTTTCTCCATCTGCCAGAGTGTGGTTAACTCCTGGGACTGCTCTTTCCACTTTTTAAGCTCTTTTTTAAGTAGAGAGAGGCGTTCCTTCGAGGCAGTGTCGCTCTCCTTCCTTAAGGCGGCGCGTTCGATCTCTAAGCGGGCGATGGTGCGATCAATCTGATCAATTTTGCGGGGCTTTGAGGTGATCTCCATACGAATTCTGGCGGCGGCCTCATCAACTAAATCAATCGCTTTATCGGGAAGAAAACGGTCGGAGATATAGCGGTTTGAGAGGGTGGCTGCAGCAACAATGGCGCGATCGGTGATGCGCACGCCATGGTGTAGTTCATATTTTTCTTTCAAACCGCGCAGAATTGCAATCGCATCCTCTTCGTTGGGTTCCTTGATAAATATGGGCTGAAAACGACGCTCTAAGGCGGGATCTTTCTCCACATGTTTACGGTACTCATCCAGTGTGGTGGCACCAACACAGTGTAGATCACCGCGGGCTAAAGCCGGTTTGAGTAGATTGGAGGCATCCATGGCGCCATCGGTTTTTCCCGCCCCCACTAAAGTATGGACTTCATCGATAAAGAGGATGATCTCTCCGTTTGATTCTCGAACCTCTTTGAGCACCGCTTTGAGTCGCTCTTCAAATTCACCACGAAATTTAGCTCCTGCAATCAAAGCGCCCATATCGAGTGCAATAATTTTACAGTGGCGTAGCGACTCTGGAATATCTTTGCGGATGACCCTTAGTGCTAACCCCTCGGCAATGGCTGTTTTACCCACACCAGGTTCACCTATGAGTATGGGGTTGTTTTTTGTGCGGCGGGAGAGAACCTGGATCATGCGGCGAATCTCGTCATCGCGGCCGATCACAGGATCGAGTTTTCCCTCCTGAGCCAGTTGGGTGAGATCGCGGGCATATTTCTTTAAGGCTTGATAACTTGCTTCAGGATTTTGTGTGGTAATGCGCTCCCCTTTCCGGATCTGATCCAACGCTTTCTGAAAAGCCTCTCTCTTTAAGCCGCACTGCTGTAGTGCGCGGCCTACCTGGCTCTGGGGATTGTTGATCATTGCCAGGATAAAATGTTCCGCTGAGGTATAGTCATCCTGGTATTTTTTGGCGATTTTTTCCGCTTCATACCAGAGGGTTTGGAAAGCGCGGGAGGGGGTGAGTTGGCCAACGCCTTGACCGGTGACGACAGGAATTTTTCCTAGCAACTGCTCCAGCGTCTGATGGAGTTGTGTGGTCTGACACCCCGCTTTATCCAGAAGTGTTCTGCTTATCCCTTCCTGTTGATCGAGAAGTGCTTGCAGCAGATGTTCGGGTTCAAGATGCTGGTGGTTTCGGCTAGAGGCTGAACCGACAGCCTCCTGAATGGCCTGTTGAACTTTTTGCGTTAAACGATCCTGGTTCATGGTTCTCTCTATGGTTATCTTTCGTTGGTGCCTTTGTGGGCATCATGTTTTATTGGGAGGCTGTTGATTGAGTCTGCCTTTTGAGATGTTAAACTTGAGAGATCCAAAAGGCTTCGTTAATGTTTAGGTGGGGTTTGGTGATGCTTTTAGCAAGAGGTGGGCTGTTTTTTGTCTTTTCAGATGTGGCGCGTTAAGGTTACCATAAAGCGGTTTACTCCCTTTTGGGTTTGGGATCTTCTTTTTGCGCTGAGTCGCGTTTTTAGAGCCAATTAGAGCAAAAAATTGATGGAAAACTTTCTTCTTATCTTTGTGACGCTTGTTTTAGGAATGGGATTGGCGCGTCTTCAGGTGTTTCCTGAATCGTCGGTGAAGACACTCAA
>JBQGBW010000054.1:0-27157 GCA_052043475.1 Magnetococcales bacterium HHB-1 | reverse complement strand
AGAGCGGATTGCGGTCTCGCAAGAGAGTTTTAAGCGCTTGAGTGAAGCGCCTTATCGCGATCACTTTATTCTTCTAACGCCTGAGAAGAGTTTTCTGCCAACCCCCTTTGTGCTTGAGCCCGGCTCGCGTCGTCCAGTTCAGGTGACGCGACGTGGTCAGATGGTCGCTTCCTGTTGTGCGCCTGGTGATTCGTGCTGCTAACCTCCTTAGATCTCCTCTCTAAAGCGCCTGAGCCGGGATATGTGAAAACCCGGTTGATTCCCCATCTTGGGCTTAAAGGGGCGGCAAAAGCCCATGAACAACTCCTCTTCCATCTGTTGCGTGAAACGGGGGCGTGGTGCAAAGAGAAGCGTGAACGTCAGTTGACGTTATGGTGTACCCCTTCTGCTAAAGCGCCCTTTTTTCGTCAACTCTCCCAGACACCGCTTGCGCCCGATCAATTTTGTGATCAACCCGCTGGCGATTTAGGTCTACGCATCGCTAAAATTGCGAATGATGCGCTTCGAAGCGCGCAGCAGACGCTGATTGTCGGCGCAGACTGTGCTGCGATTGATCAGACGATTCTAAAGTTGGCGGAGGAGGCGCTGTTGTCGCATGATATGGTGTTTATTCCGGCCGAAGATGGTGGCTTTCTGCTTTTTGGAACCAAAAAAACGCTGTCACCGCGACTGTTTGAAGAGATCGCTTGGGGAACAGAACAGGTTTTAAAATCACTCCTTGAGCGCCTTTCTCCTCACTACACGGTGGCACAGCTTCCCACGCTCTGGGATGTGGATACCTTTGAGGATTGGCGACGCTTTTTGCGGGAAAAAATGTAGAGATTGTTGTAGAAAAAAAATGATGAAAATTCCCAGGTATCTTAAGCGTTGGCTTCTAGGTCCGCTCTTTCTTCTTCTGGCCGCAGCGGTTGTGGTCGCCTTTACAGGTCATGAACTCCAGGAGGGGGCGCTCTTTAGTGGTGGAGAGTATAGCCAGGTTCTGCTGGTTCTTCTCAATGTAATTCTCTCACTGGTGCTGGTGCTGGGGCTTTTGGTGCTGAGAAAACTCTTTGGTTTATGGAGAGAGTGGCGCCAACGGCGGGAGGGGTGGCACCTGCGCACCCGTATGGTGGTTCTTTTTACGCTGCTCTCTTTAGTGCCAACCACGCTTTTGGCCTGGTTATCGGTGGAGTTGCTGAATCGTGGTGTGGATTCCTGGTTCTCTGGCCGGATCTCTCAAACACTCTCTTACTCTTTAGAGTTGGGGCGCTCTTATTATCAGGAGAGTCAGCGCACGGTGCGCCACGATGCCGAGGCGATTTTGCGCAACCGTGCGGTGACCACGGCTTTAACGCTCCAAGGCAGTGAAGCGGCGATTAAGGTGTTGGTCGAGGAGCGTGAAGCAAGAAAACTGGATGAAATTGCGATTTTGCGTACCGATGGCACGCGGGTGGCGGAGACGGGGGCATTGCCTCAAGATCCGATACCTGATTTAACCCTGCTCTATGAGGGGGGCTCTAAGGCGGTTGTTTATACCAACGATGAAGGCAATCGGGTGCGGGCTTATGTGCGTTTGAATGATGAACTGATTCTGGTGACAGGGCGCTGGATTGATCGACAGATTCTGGTTCAGTTGGATACCATCGAAAAAGCTTATGTGGATTATCACCAGTTGCGGGAGGCGCATGGTCTTCTGAAAACAAGCCATACGGTGATGCTGGTGCTTATTGCCCTGTTGCTTCTTTTAGCGGCGGTCTGGTCTGGTTTGCGTATTGCGGACTCGATTGTCAATCCGATTATTCGTCTGGTGGTGGGAACACGTAAAGTGGCGCATGGTGATCTTTCGATCACCCTGCCGGTGGCGGCCAATATCTCTGAGTTGGTGACGTTGACGTCTTCATTTAATGCGATGACGCGGCGTCTGAATGAAAACCACTCTAAGTTGCAGACCTTCACAACGCTTCTGGAGGAGCGGCGGCGTTCGATTGCAGCCATTGTTAAAAATCTCTCCACAGGAATTATCACCGTTGATCCCCGTGGCGAAATTGCGCTGATTAACCCAGCGGCAGGGCGTTATTTAAAGCGTAAAGTGAATCGGGCTGTGGGTAGATCCTATGCGGATGTGATGCCTAAAGCGATTGTAAAGACAGTCAATCAGCAATTGAAAGCAGCTAAAGAGGGGATGGAGCGCGCCGAGGAGTTGCGTTTTGAGGGCGCAGAGCGTCCGGTGATCTTAAGGCTTCAGGTAACCTGTTTAGGGGGGAAAAAGAAGCGCAACCGGGGCTTTATTGTGACGTTTGATGATATCACCGACCTGCTTATGGCCCAGCGCACCCAAGCCTGGAGTGATGTGGCCAGGCGCATTGCCCATGAGATCAAAAATCCACTGACACCGATTCAACTCTGGTCGCAACGCATGCGAAGAAAATATCTGCGTTATGTTGAGGGGGAGGAGCGGCGTGACTGGCGTATTCTTGATGAGGGCACGCACACCATTATTGATCAAGTTGAGGCGTTGCGGGGATTGGTGGATGAATTCTCCACCTTTGCCAGGCTTCCGCGGCCCAATCTGCAACCTTCGGATCTGCGGGATACGATCAATGAGGCGTTAACTCTATTTGCCTCTGAGTTATCTTCGTTGCAGCTTGAAGTGTCATTTGCAGAACAACTCCCTTTGATCTCCCATGATCGGGGGCAGATCAAGCAGGTGTTTAATAATCTTTTAGCCAACGCTTTAGCGGCGATTCGAGGCACAAAAAAACGTGTTTTAGAGGAGGTTAACGCTGGAGGAGAGGCGGATCAAGGAAAGATTCAGCTCTCTGTTCGGGTTTCCTCGCGTGGTAAGCGGGTGATTATTACGCTGGAGGATAGCGGTCCTGGGATCTCCCCGGCGGATCGTGATCGTGTTTTTGAACCCTACTTTACCACTAAAAAACGAGGTACTGGATTGGGGTTGGCGATTGTTAAAAAAATTATTGAAGACCATGGTGGAAAAATCTATTTTCGAGAATCCCGCTGGGGAGGCGCGATGGCTAAAGTGAAGCTTCCCCTTCCACGTCCGGGGCGTGCCTCTTCGGTTGTGGGTGATGATGGTATCGAAGAACAGATGAGCGTTTAATTCGTTTAATAAAAAGCGTGTTTGAGGAGAAATGATCGTGGAGACGCATACCATTTTGGTGGTCGATGATGAAGAGGCGATTCGGACCAGTTTGCGCGGGATTCTGGAGGATGAAGATTATCGGGTGGTTGAGGCGGCCTCAGGGGAGGAGGCTTTGACGACTCTGGCTGAGAATAGAGTCTCGGCGGTTCTTCTGGATATCTGGATGGAGGGCATTGATGGTATTGAGACGTTGAGACGAATTAAAAAGCCTAATCGTCGTCAGGCCCAGGATAGTGATGCGCCTGCGCAGGATGTTCCGGTGATCATGATGTCTGGCCATGGCACCATTGATACGGCGGTTTCCGCCACAAAGATTGGCGCTTATGACTTTTTGGAGAAGCCGCTCTCTTTGGATCGGGTTCTTCTGTTGCTGGAGCGTGCGATCCGTGCTTTTGATCTGGCTTTGGAGAATGAATCCTTAAAAGCGCGTATGGGAACGTCCGATACCATGATCGGCTCCTCTCCTGCAAT
Source organism: Magnetococcales bacterium HHB-1 (assembly GCA_052043475.1). Classification (GTDB taxonomy): domain Bacteria; phylum Pseudomonadota; class Magnetococcia; order Magnetococcales; family JBQGBW01; genus JBQGBW01. The sequence goes on along the minus strand of JBQGBW010000054.1, from coordinate 23,547 downwards.
GCAAAATTTACAGGAGCAGATTTTTCGTGCTGCTCCCACCGATGGTTGGGTTTTAATTACCGGAGAGAGTGGCAGTGGTAAAGAGGTGGCAGCACGAAGACTTCATCAACTCTCCAATCGTAATCAGGGTCCTTTTGTGGCGGTGAACTCGGCAGCGATTCCTGAAACGTTGATCGAGAGTGAGCTTTTTGGCCATGAGAAAGGGGCTTTTCCTGGGGTGGCAGCCGCAAAAATTGGTCGTTTTGAGCAGGGCAACGGGGGGACGCTCTTCCTGGATGAAATTGGTGATATGTCCACCTCAACCCAGGCTAAAATTTTACGTGTGTTGCAAGAGCAGCGTTTTGAGCGCATTGGTGGTAATCAGCAGATTGAGGTGGATGTTCGGGTGATTGCCGCCTCCAGTCGAGATCTGCGCCAGGAGGCTCAGGAGGGCCGTTTTCGTAAGGCGCTCTACTATCGTCTGAATGTGATTCCCATCACCATTCCGCCGCTACGTAATCGACGTCAGGATATTGTGCAGTTGATCAACTACTTTGCAAAACTCAACAACAATCTTCCTCAACGGGAGTTCTCCCGCGAGGTGATCGATAAGATGGTGCAGTACAGTTGGCCTGGTAATGTGCGGGAGTTAAAAAATCTGGTGGAGCGTCTATTGATTATGGCGCCAGGGCCTGTGGTTCATCTGGAGGATCTGCCGGAGAGTATCTCTAAGATGGCGCCCTCTTTCTCAGCGGTTGAGGAGAATGAGAAGGCGCGCTTTAAGCATAATAAGTTGCGGGAAGCAAGAGAGTCTTTTGAACGGGATTTCTTAAGGATGCAGTTACAGAGGCATAATGGCAATATCTCCCGTACCGCCGAGACCGTCGGGATGGAGCGTTCGGCTCTGCACCGGAAGTTAAAACTGCTTGGGCTTTTGGATGGTGGCAAGGGGCGATGAAAGGTGTCCTTTTTGTTTATCTTATTGATTTTAAATGAAAATGTTTCTTGGGGCCTTGGGCTTGAGTTGACGAACCTAAAGTTGATGTGCTATGATGCTTTGAGTTCAGAAGTGGGATAACTTTTATCATACACCTAAGGTTCTGTGACCATGAAAGCAAAAGAACATTTTGGCATGTTCTCTGAGAAAGAAGTGGAAATGAAGTTGCGTAACTTTATGATTCCTATTCTTTTTATGGTGTTGTCTTCTCTGGCAGTGGCGCCTGTTCCTGAATGGCTGTCATCGTTATGTTCGTCTTTATCTGTTATTATGATCATGGGAGGTTTTAGTTTTATTGAATAGTGGCTTTTGTTGGTGTTTTTTTCTATCTTTCTTATTGTTGAGCTTAGATTATCTTTGATTTAATCTAAGCTTTTTTTAGTTGTTCTTTTTGTCTTGATTATATTTTTGCCTCTTGTTTTAATTTCATGTGGGACTGTTGATAATGTATGGTGTGCAAGATTTTTTGGATGTTCAGGGGGGGGGCAAAACTTCTCCCCGCGTTGTCACTGGTGCTGCTGGCACTCTATATGCGAGGAGAAAAACTGCTCTCTTCTATTAAAAAATTTCAGCGCTTTCTGGCTTTCTATTTTAGCCGTTATACTCTATTTTATTTTGACCGAAGTGCGCTTTTTATGAGCCTGTTCTATGTGGTTATGCTGTTTTTTACCGGTGTCGCTTCAGCAATTACTCTTTATATTGCAATTGTTTTTTTTGTGAGCCATATCTTTGATGGAAATTTGAATCGGCCAGGGCTTCTTTTTGCTTCTGTGGTTCTGTTGCTTACGGTTGTGCGTTATATCTCCCAGAGGGTTGGACGGGAGAAAAGTGAGCTAATCTCTTATATTATCGTTGTTTTTGTGGTTGTGGGGTTAACCTATACGCTCTGGGACTCCTCTGTTCCGCTTCTTTCAGCACTCTTTCCTGAGGTGACCTTCTCCCGTATAGAGATTTTAACGCAGGGGATCTCTTTTCCCACCAGTATATCACCCTATATCGTCTCTATGGTCTTTTTCTTTTTTGGCGAAATAGTGCTGTTAAATGAGGCTAAAAAGCAGAAAAAACTGATCCTGGAGGGGGGGCGCGTAAAAAATGATGCTGCTGAAGAGGATATCTATTTCAGCCACCCTCTGTTAAAAAAAATCTATGGTCGGGTGATCTACGACTTTGTGCAGAAGGAACTCTCTAAACATTTTTTGGTGGAGAGTGGGCTGCGCTTAAACGTGCGTCTTCTGATTGTCCATGTGGATCATGAACTGCTTTCCCGTCTCGATGCCTTTTTTTCTGCACCGGAGCTTTTTGGCACCTATAAAGATCGTGTGGAAATTATCTATCTGGCGGAGACGTTAGGGGGAGGGCGTTTTTTTCATGATTATAAAAATATAAAGGGGAGAATATGTGTCTCTCTGGAGCGATTTACGCACGCCTTTCTGCTTGTCAATAAAAAGGTGATTATTTTTAAGCCAAAGCATGATCCTGAGCAGGATTGGCTTTTCTCCTTAGAGGAGTGGGGCGCTTCGGGCTTCTTTTCTAATGATAACTATATTTTCTCTAAGTATAAAAGAACATTTAATCGTATAAAAAAAACGGTTGTGGGTAACTGTTCTTTTGCGTTACAAAAGAGAGAAGGATAGGTGTTGACAGGTTGATGATGAATTAGACTGTGTTGAAAAGTAATCCTCGCCGGATCAACTGGTCGCCATGGTCTGAATAGGTTAAAGTTTGGTATGGGCTTCTTGTTTGCAGGCTATGGGGCGCTTATCATAGTTATCAGTAAATTATTATTTCTATCTGAGAACATAAAAAAATAACGGTGATCACTCAACGCTGTGCTATTCACTGCTTAACGTGAGCTGTATGTATTGAGCAAATCACCGAATATTATCAAAGCCTGTAGTTATTTCAATCCACTCACTTTAACATGTAACTTCCAAGCTTCGGTTTAATAGGATCTATAGTATAAAATATATTTTTGGTGAAAGCGAAAAAATAATTCAAGTCCACCTTGAAAACAGAGGCTCTATGTGCTACCATAGATGAAAGGAGGATGTGATATCATAATTTTCTGCTTATTCTTTTTTTAAACCGACTAACCATTATATAAGGTTTTAAGGGAGATACGTGTTTCATTGAGAGACTATCTATTGAGGAGACAATCATGTTTACACCTTCAGCGGATGAAGTCGAGGCCGCCTTTGCTGGCTTAGATCCGCCAGAAACATCGAAACGCTATCCCTTGGGATATTCACCGGAGATGAAGGAGCGCGTCTCATTACAATCAAGACCGCGAAAGATCAATCAAGGTATCCGATTAGTGTCACGCGAAAGACGCACACCTCTGTTAGGAGACCGACACCTGGATGGAGATCCGAAATGAGTATATGGATATGGCCTGATTAAAAAAAGCAATACAAATCACCGTATTGCTTTTTTTTGATTATTCTTCACCAAATCGAATCAAAGCTGTCAGCCTGATGCAAGCTTTAGACGATAGTATTCTTTTACCCCTTCTGCATTTGTTCGAGCTTCAATAAAGAATAGCAAAAGCACCAGGTCATCGAGACTGTTCTTTCTGTTTTGACATTTAGCCATGATGATATGAAAACTTTTAAGAATGTCCACTCCTGCATCGCCACGACCAGAGGATGTTCGTGGTATATAATAATCTTTAAAAGCTTTCAAAAATGCTGTTGCAAATCTGAGGTGTCCCTCAGATCGTTCAGTGTAGAGGCTGTCATCATTTAAAAAAAGATACCTCATAATATCTAATCCTGAACGCAAAGCAAATAATTCTCGACAATAGAACACAGTTTGATCCACCTCTTCGTTATAGGCTTTCTCTGTATAAATGATCATTTCTGGTGCTTCTTCAAGTAGTGCTAAAATAATCGAAGCCGAAATTTTATGGCGATCAAGAACAGGAATAATCTTAGCTAAATGGCGTCGTATATAATCCATACTCGGTGGTTCATCCTCGACCTCCTCCATTTGATCGAGTAACACAATACAATTTTCAATAAATCTCCAGAAAACACGTTTTTTGCTTTCATTAATATCTGCCGATAGCTTTATAAGATCACTATGTAATTTAATTTTATTCTTTGCAATAGATAAAATGCTGGCGTCCCAAAACTCTTTGAAAAGTTCAACGATATCAATAGCTGACTCCTTGTTAGATAACAGGTTTTGATCAATTTTTGCCTGCATGTTTAACATTGCATCAATTTCATCTAACTGATATTGTATATAGTCCTGCCTCCTCTGAAGTGAAACAAAACTTGGATCTGTCTTATCTGATTGGTGCTTCAGAAGTTGCTCAATACGCGCTGTACTCGCTTCCAAAAAATCTTGTGAATGGATTTGTCTAAAAAAATGAAGCATGTTGCAACCCTCGAATCGGTGATCTGCGGACTTAGTCTCTATAAATAGTGTTGTAACTCTGCCAGTGCAGCTTGATCCGCATCTACAGTATCCAGGTCAAGTTGTAATAAACCTTTATGTTGTTCTGTGCGTGTATGAGAGTAAAAGCCAAACCAGAACGTGACAAGCTCAATAAGGTCAGCTCTTTCTAACTCCAGATTCACCCAGAACGTATCACAATGATACTCACCTCTTATATAGTTATATTTTTCACCATAAGAATATTTAAGTCCTTCTGCGTTTAGTTGAGATAGACAAAAAAAAGTCACAAGATCGATATCCTTGGGAGGGCGCTCTCGACAATATTCAACATTTTCAACAAAGCTACCATCAATCCACTGATACCCATTAAGGAAACCGCATTGGCGCAACTTTGCGCGAAACTGTAAAAGCCCTTGTAATAAATAGGCGCGTTTTGAAGAGATTGGTGCAAATCGCTTAACAAGATTCATGATACATACTTTATAAGGTGAACATGTGTCTCCTGTTTTTGACTTGCTGATATAGGGAGGAATTAGCCCTTGAGTGTTGAAATCTGGAATCATATTCATCTCCTGTTTTTTTAGAAAGCCCATTATTATCAGAGTAACAAACAAGGATATCCAGTTCACAAATTATCATAGATTATACCATTAACCTTGTCAAAGATTACTACACTCAACCTGACTCACTAATAGAGAAAAGCCACCTTTTTAGAGAAAGTCAGATTTTGTTAGCGAGGGATGGCTTTGATACGAAGAGGACATTTTTCCAGCTCCTTTTTTGCTATAATTGTGATAACCTGTCTACTTATACTCTTTTATTTAAGCATCTGTTGAAAAAAACGTTCTGCCGTCTTTAGCAGGCCGCATTATCATTTGTTTCAAAATGCTTATATCTTTGTAGACGCTCCACTTCTTTAAAAGCGAAGTGTAAAATTTCTTATGGCAAATGCTTCTATTCACTTATTGATTGTTGATGATTCTGCACTGGTGCGCACGATTTTGAGTCGCCTTTTTTCTCGTGATGCCGATTTTTCTCATATTGAAACCGCGCCTTGTGCTGAAATTGCACTGAAAAAAATTCAAATTAAAAGACCCGATGTGGTGACGTTGGATATTCTCATGCCTGGCATGGATGGTTTGGCTTTTCTTGAAAAAGTGATGCAGACCGATCCTCTGCCTGTGGTGATGCTGAGCCAACTCACCAAGCATAACGCCCCTGAAGCATTAAAGGCACTCCAGTTGGGTGCCGTTGATGTGGTGGAGAAGCCGCGTCTGGATGTGCGAAATCATCTGGAGCATCAGGGGGAAAAGCTGATTAATCTGGTGAAAACGGCCGTGCATGCAAAAGTGGGCATGCGTCCTAAAAAGGTTCAACCTATGCGAACTTTTAAAAAGGTTGAAAAGGCCCAGACCGTTAATGCTGTTTTAGCCCCCCCTTCGGCGGCGACGATCGCCAATATTAAAAAAAACTGCCATATTGTTGCGATCGGTTCCTCCACTGGTGGGCCGCAGGCGTTGGAGGTGGTGCTCTCTGCTTTACCGCGAAACAGTCCAGGGGTTGTGGTGGTGCAACATATTCCTCTGGCCTACTCCGCACCGCTGGCTGAACGGTTGAATACGCTCTGTTCCATGCGGGTTAAACATGCCGAAGATGGTGATGTTATCCAGCAGGGAACGATTCTTATCGCTCCTGGTGATCGACATATGGTTGTTCGGAAGTTGGGCAATGGTTTGGGTGTTCGGTTAGACTGCGGGCCCCTTGTGAATCGGCATCGCCCCTCTGTGGATGTTCTTTTCCGCTCGATTGCTTGCATAAGAGGTATTCAGTCGGTGGGAATTATTCTGACAGGAATGGGGGCAGATGGTGCCCAAGGGCTTCTGGAGATGAAGCGGGCCGGCGCTTTGACCATTGCACAGGATGAAAAAAGCGCTGTGGTGTATGGTATGCCTAAACAAGCGGTTGAGCTTGGCGCTGTGGATCGAACCGCGTCTTTGGAGGATATTCCTCAAAAGACCATTGCCGCATTAAAAGCGCTTCATTATAGACCTGTTTGAATGGAACGGTATTTAGATAGAGAATATTCTCTTTATAGTCGATTGTATTAGGTTGGTCTGTCTAAAAAGGATTTGAAAGATAAGAAAATGTTTAGATCGCCTCTTTTTATTAAAGCCTATTCCGTAATTATTTTGATGGTGTTTCTCTTTTCAGCAACGGTCTATCTGGCAACGACACAGGTGGTTAATCAGACTGTGGATGAACTGGAAGCGGCCTCTGGAAAAACCATTCTGGATAATGTCTATGAGTTGGTTGATAAAATCTATAAAGATATTAAGGAGTATGAACGTTTTGCTGAGCGGGCTCATAAGCAAGAGCTGAAAAATATTATGGCGATGGCGGTGAGCTATGTGCATGGTGTGCTCAAAGATACTGGGGATACGCCCGAAGGAAAAAAGAGAGCCTTAGAGATCATCGTTGATAAGATGCGCCAGTTTCGTTATGGCAATAATGACTATATCTGGATTGCGGACTATAAGAGCCTTACGCTCTCTCATCCAACACCTAAGCTGCATGGCGGCTTTGATGCCTCAAAACTCAGAGATGTTCGAGGCAATCTGATTGTGGTGCCTGTTGTTGAGATGGCGCAGGAGAAAGGGACGGGATTTCATCGCTACTGGTGGCAGCGTCTGGGAAAAAAAGAGCCCAGTGAAAAATTGACCTATTTTCAACATGTTCCTGAGTTAAAAATCGTTCTGGGGACAGGGGTCTATCTGGACGATATCAAAGAGGAGGTGGCGCGCCGAAAGAGCGTCGCGCTTCACCATCTGCGCCAACGTTTGAGTCAGATTAAGATCGCGAAAACAGGTTATATGTATATCTTTGATTCTAAAGGAGAGATGATCCACCATCCCAATAAATATATTATTGGTAAAAATGTTTTGGGTCAGTTGAAAAATCCGCGTACCAATCGCCCCATTATCGATGATCTGATGGCGGTGGCGAATCAACCGGAAGGATTGCACTATCTGTGGGATCGTCCTGCCAAACAGGGGCAATATGTCTATGAGAAGATCGCTTGGGTGCGCCACCATAAAACCTTGGATTGGTATATCAGTGCGTCGGTTTATGTGGAGGAACTCAGGCAGAGTCGTTATGTTGTCGGGCAGTGGCTGCTTCTTATCTCATTGACGCTGCTCTTTGTCTCTTTGATTTTGGGATACCTTTTTATCCGGCGTCTGGTTGATCCGATCAAACAGCTCTCAGATATGGCGTTAAAGATTAAAAATGGTGTGCTTAATGTGCGCAGTCCGATTAAAAGAAAAGATGAGATCGGTACGCTGGCCTCTTCGATCAACGCGATGGTGCAGCAGCTTCAGAGCAATATTGAACAGTTGGATAGCCGAATTCGGGAACGTACCGCTGAACTGGAGAAAACCAACCAACAACTTAAACATATGGACCGTATGAAATCTGATTTTCTCTCTTCGGTCTCCCATGAGTTGCGTACCCCCTTGACATCCATCCGTGGTTTTACCTCTCTGATTAAAAAAGAGTTCCAACGTACATTTGCTCCCTTAGCCCAAGGGGAGAGAAAAACAGCGCGAAAAGCCAAAAGGGTGGGGAGTAATCTCGATATTATTATCAGTGAGAGTGAACGGTTAACACGATTGATCAACGATGTATTGGATCTGGCTAAAATTGAGTCGGGTAAGTTTACCTGGAATGATGGTGAGTTTGATGTCTTTGACATGTTAAAGCAGGCGGCCTCCTCGGCAAGAGGACAGTTTGAGGCAAAACCGGCGCTCGATTTTAAGGAGGAGATCTCAGAAACTTTGGGCGCGCTGCATGCGGATCGAGATAAAATTATCCAGGTTGTGATCAACCTTCTTAATAATGCGGCCAAGTTTACTGAGCAGGGCCAGGTGACGCTAAGGGCGTTTTTAAATCCAGCCAATGATCTTCAGATTGAGGTGCAGGATACGGGCAGTGGCATCTCTAAAGAGCAGTGTGAACATGTTTTTGATAAATTCCATCAGGTTGTTAAGAAGGATACGTTGGTGGATAAACCGGGTGGAACAGGCTTGGGACTCTCCATCTGCCGTGAGGTGGTCAATCACTATGCGGGGGAGATCTGGGTTGAGTCTGAAGTGGGGAAGGGGAGTACTTTCTCTTTTACGCTTCCGCTCTCTCCTTTTGATGATGCCTCTTCGCAAAAGAACGCTACAGAACCAGAAGTCATTGAAGGTGCACAGGAAAGAATAGACCCTGTGGTGATTAAGAAAAAAACAGAACCTAGATCTTTTGAAGGAAAATCCTATATCTTGGTTGTTGATGACTCTGAGCCTGTGCGTACGCTGCTTTCGCAGATTTTAGAGGATGCGCAATTTAATGTGGATACCGCAGAGCATGGCCAAGAGGCGATTGAGAAGGTTAAACAGAAGATACCCGATTTGATTACCATGGATCTTATGATGCCGGTGATGGATGGGGCCACCACCATACGTCATTTAAGAAGAGATCCTAAGTTTAGTGCCATTCCTATTGTGGTGATCTCAGCACAGATCGAATTGGGAAATCAGCGCGGGGATGCGCAGTTGGCCAAGCCTGTGCGGGAGCATGAATTGGTCACCACGATTCGTATGTTGCTTAGGCAGTCTAAAACGTCTTCTATTCCAAAATCAGAGAAGTGTCTCTTTATTACGGATAAAAATGATCCGCCTTGTCTGGCAAAACTTGACAAAAGCCACTATGCTCCGACACTCTGTTCTCCAAAGAATCTTTGGCAGATGATTGAAGATTTTCACGGAACGGTCATTGTTCCGCCACAGGAGATTGCCAAAGTCGATCTGCAAAAGTTGGTGAATCATCCTCGCATTCAGGTGATTATTCCCCCTACATCAGAAGATTAATGATCTTTTTTTATAAGGATTTATCATGAGTTTAAAAATTGTAATTATCGATGATGAAGTTCATATCCGTGCGCTTTTGGAGCAGACCTTAGAGGAGTTGGAAGATGATTTTGATGTGGAGTTGTTTGTGGCGGCAAATGGCCAGGAGGGGCTTGATCTGATTGTAAAGGAGCAGCCGCAACTGGTCTTTTGTGATGTGATGATGCCGGTGATGGATGGTTATGCGGTGTGTAAGGCGGTGCAGGAGAATCCAAAGATTAAGAGTAAGATTATTCTTTTAACCGCCAAAGGGCAGGAGGCGGATCGGCAGCGCGGTTTAAGTTTGGGGGCTTATAAATATATCACCAAGCCTTTTGATCCCGATGCGTTACTCGATGAAGCGATGGATGCGCTCGGTCTGGAGTAATTTTGTTAAGCGATCCTTTTTGAGAAGGGAGTCTTGGTTTATGGGGGCGTTGCGTAAATATCTCAGGCTCCGTTATCTGAAGAAAGATTTTAAAGAGGCGGTGGCGGCTTTGGGCGGCGCGCTCTATCTGGAGATCCGTGAGGGGAAGAAGCTCTTTTTCAGTCTTGATGAGACCCCTTCTATTTATGATGCAGAGCAGCGTTGTCAGGAGACGCTCTTTCTGAATAAGCGAAAAGTTGGTGTATTGATCTGTACAGAGCGGCTTGAGCCAGGCCATCAGCCTAGAACGCCTGATCTTGCGACGCGCACCCGGTTTCTGGCTAAACTTTTACAGCGTATCATCTCTGTGGAGCATGCCAAACGGGCGGTCTCTGAGGAGGCTTTAGAGCAGTATCGTTTGTTGTTTCATCTGCACAGAGCAGCAGTTACCCTGAATGAATCGTTGCATGCCGGAGATATCGCCGCCAGGCTTTTAGAGGAGTTCCAACAGTCGGAGCATTCGGTGCCTGTGGGGGGGCTTTTCTGGCAGAAACAGAACGATTTTGAGTTGTTGGGCTCCTTTGGTATTTATCGAGAAGATCTTATTAAACTTAAAAAATCTCAGATTTTTAAAGAGATTGTTAATCAGGAGAGTGGAGAGGTTGTTAACCAGTTAGATGAAGATCAACGTTGGCATAAAGAGGTGCGTAAAATTGATGCGCTGCTTTTAGTGCCTCTGGTGATCCAGGATCGTACGCATGGTCTTCTGGTTCTGGCTTCAATGTATGGGAAGCGAACCTTTAACTCCAATGATCTTCATCAGGCGACAACACTCGCCGCGATTGCAGCGGCCTCTTTGCGTAATGCGGATCTTTTCCAGGAGACGTTAGAGGCGAAGAGTGATCATGAAAATATTTTGCGTAGTTTAAACAGTGGTGTGATCACCATTGATAACCATGGTACGGTTCTTAAAGTGAATCAGGCGGCCTTAAATATTTTGGATGTCAGCGCCGCAAAGGTTCTTCATCACACACTTAAAGATCTTTTTATCAGGCGTTACGGTTGGGTTGCTTTGTTGCCAGAAGAGATTAATCAAGCTGGTGATGTGATCCATATAACAGATCGAAAAGTTATGGTTGTTGGTGGACGCGAGGTCGCGGTGAATCTTTCGGTTAATCCTCTGACAGGAGCGGATGGACGCCAGCAGGGGGTTGTTTTTGTTATTGAGGACATTACAAGAGAGAAGCGCATTAAAGGGGCCATGGGACGCTATCTGCCGGATCAGGTGGTGGATACACTGCTTCAGGATGATACCTCAATTCTGGGAGGTAAAGAGCAGTTGGTGACCATTCTTTTCTCTGATATTCGGGGCTTTACAGAGCTCTCAGAGAAAACCTCTGCCCAGGATACGGTGACCATGCTCAATGATTATTTCCGGGTGATGGTGGATGTGCTCTTTGAGCATCAGGGCACATTGGATAAGTTTCTTGGGGATGCTTTAATGGCGCTGTTTGGTGCACCGATTGCTTCAGGAAATGATGCCGATAGAGCGGTTTCAGCGGCGGTGGCGATGCTTACAGCGCTGCATGGTTTGAATGTTAAACGCCGTACAAGACGTCTTTTCCCGATTAAAGTAGGCGTGGGGCTCAACACAGGAATGGTGATTGCAGGAAATATTGGCTCGGATAAACGGATGGACTATACGGTGATCGGTGATCCTGTTAATCTGGCCGCACGTCTGGAGTCGGCCAATAAAATTTATGGCACCAAGCTTTTAATCAGTGAGAAGACCAAAAATGAGTTGAAAGAGCCGCGCCTGTTAAGAGAGATTGATTGGGTTCGTGTGAAGGGGAAGCAGCAACCGATTCGGATCTATGAGGTGATGGATCACTATCTTGACACAGAATTTCCCGCCTTAGAGCGTGCGATTGAGCATTTCTCTTATGGTGTACAGTGTTATCGTCAGCGTCAGTGGCAAGAGGCGGGCAAGGCGTTTGCGGAGGTGATTCGGATTAAACCGATGGATAAACCCGCACTGATCTATCTGCAACGCTGTTTGGAGTATGGTGAACGCGCTCCAGACCCGCTTTGGGATGGTGTGGTGACGCTGGGTGAGAAGTGATTAGGGTTGTTTTTGGGATTGCTGTTCGATATTTTTGCGTAATTTTTTTTGTTCATGCTCTCCTAGAGGAAAATTTCATAGCAGTGGGGGTTCCCCGCAGCGTAAAGGCTATCTTATGTTGGCTAGCGCTCAGCTCATATTAACAAATTAAATATATATTTAAAAGCAGGTGTGCGCCAAAAACGGCGATTAAACCAGAAAGTGTATTCATTCAGGTAGGATTGAATATGTTTTACTTGGATATCGACTCTGAATATACCATGCAACCAAGCCTTTAAATTAGAAAAGTTTAAATTATTCTGCTAATATACCCAGTGTCAAAGAAAATGATACTAACTATTATTGGTGATTGGTCTCTTATGAAAAAAACAAAATACGCACACAGTGCCAATGCGGTTAAACAGTGGCACCCTTTAAAGACGCATCTACTTTCTGTGGCTCGTCTATCCAGGCAGTTTGGTGAGGCGGGTGATTTCTCCGAAGAGGCTTATCTGGCGGGATTGCTTCATGATCTGGGTAAATATGGGGAACGTTTTCAAAAACGCCTTCGTGGAGAGGGGAGGAGGGTTAATCACTGGAGTTCAGGGGCTCTGGTGGCGGCGAAGCATTTTAACTCGCCAGCGGTAGGAATGGCGATAGAGAGCCATCATCTTGGTTTGTCTCGTCTCTCTATGGATCTTTTTATGACATTGAATCAGGAAGATGGCGAGGTGTTGGATAAGAATCAACGATATTATTCTGATAAAGATGCCGATACGCTTTTATCTCTCTTAAAAGAGGATGGTGTAACGCTTCCAGAGCCTTTAAAGGTGAGTGGTGATCCTTTTAATCCTGCTTTAGCGCGCATGCTTGAGGTGCGCATGATCTTCTCTGCTCTGACTGATGCCGATTTTCTTGATACTGAAGCCCATTTTAAGGGGGATGATAAGGGTAAGAAAATGCGCCATAAAGGGGAGGCTTTGCAGGCGGAGAGGGCGCTTGAAATTCTTCTGAAGCATATAGATCTTCTTGGTGAGCGTAGTCAAGCACCAGAATCGGTTCTAAAGGCAAGAAAAACCCTGCTTAAAAATTGTTTGGATGCAGGAGAGAGGTCGCCAGGGTTGTGGACGATGACCGCACCGACTGGAGCAGGTAAAACATTGTCCATGTTGGCTTTTGCATTGAAACAGGCGGTTTGTCATGATTTAAGGCGGGTGGTGATCGTTATTCCCTATCTCTCGATTATCGAGCAGACTGCCGCTATTTTGCGTAAGATCTTTGAGCCTCACTTTGGTCCTGACTATATTCTGGAGCATCATAGTTTAATCGGTGGGGTTAATCCTGGGGAGGAGCGGTCGCATCAAAAAGAGTGGTTGTGTGAAAACTGGGATGCACCACTCATTATCACCACCAATGTTCAGTTTCTGCACTCTCTGTTTGCCTCAAAATCTTCAAAATGTCGAAAACTACATCGCTTACCGCGTTCGGTTATTCTTCTTGATGAAGTGCAGACGCTTACCATTGGTTTGGCTTTACCAACATTGGGAGTGCTATCCCACTTATCTTATCATTTTAACAGCAGTGTGGTTTTCTCCACCGCAACCCAACCGGCCTTTGATCATCTTGATTCGGCGGTGAGAAAGGTGTTATCCACTTCTGGATGGCAGCCTAAAGAGATTGTTTCAGCACCGGATAAAATGTTTCAACAGTTAGAGCGGGTTCAGGTGGTCTGGCCAAAAGAGGGGGAAACCATAACGCTCTCCTCTTTGGCGGTAAAAATTGCCAAAATGAATCAGGTGTTGGTGATTGTTAATCTGAAACGTCATGCAAAGATGCTCTTTGAGATATTGCTACAGGAGTTGGATTCTGCTGATATTTTTCATCTCTCCACAGCACTTTGTCCACGGCATCGAAGCGAGGTTTTATCAGAGGTTCATCAACGCCTTGCTTCGGGAAAGAAATGTCGTTTAGTGGCAACACAATGTGTTGAGGCGGGGGTGGATATCGATTTTCCGGCTGTTTTTCGTGCGTTCGCCCCTTTAGAATCTTTGGCTCAGGCCGCGGGCCGTTGTAATCGTGAGGGAAAAATGTCTTTTGGTGAGATGACAGTTTTTCAATTACCAAAAGCGGAAGATGGCTATCCACCAGAGTATGAACGAGGGATTGCGGTTTGTCGTTATTTGCTTAAAAATTCTCCTGATTACTGTTTAGACCTAAATAATCCATTGCTTTATCATCAGTATTATATAAGCTGTTTTAACTTGGCTGATGCGGAGGATTCTCAAGGCGTACTCTGGGAGGCGATTAAAACGAGAGATTTTTCCGCTGTATCGAAACATTATCGTTTGATCCGTGAAGATTCGATCTCTGTGGTCGTACCCTATGATACGGATCTATTTGATAAACATATCGCGCTTCTGGGTGAGTCGATTGACTGGCGCTGGTTTCGTTCGATCCAGCCTTTAGTGGTCTCTCTTTATCCTCCCCAGCGTGGCGATGCGATATTTTCATATCTAATTCCTATTGAACAAAAAGAGGGCTGGTATTATCTCAATGATGCGCAGCTTTATGATGATCATCTTGGGTTTATTAACCCTGAACAGATGGATCTTTGGATTGCATGATTCTTAAAATGGAGGTGATTGATGCGAGGAAAAAAACATATTCTAAATGTTTGGGGCGATCTGGCTTGTTTTACACGTCCTGAGATGAAAGTGGAGCGTTACAGTTATCCGATCATTACTCCTTCGGCAGCCAGAGGGATTTTTGATGCAATCTATCGAAAACCGGCGTTTCGGTGGCAGATCTTAAGGGTTGACCTGCTCTCACCGCCGCGTTATATCGCTCTGCGTCGTAATGAGGTGAAAGATCGTGTTCCAGCGGTCAGTGTTTTAAATCAATGGATCTCTGGAAAGAAAACACCCGAACCCCTTTGGGCGGATGGGGTTAAGGATACCTTGGGAACGGATCAAAAGGGAAGGACGCAAAGACAGACCATGGCTTTAAAGGGGGTTCATTACCGTCTTTATGGCCAGATTATAGCTTGGCCAAAACATGCGCGTGAGATTAAGGGGATGGATGCGCAGTTTATAAGGCGCGTAAAGAGAGGTCAATGTGTTTATCAACCCTATTTTGGCTGTCGAGAGTTTCCCGCCTGGTTTGAACTGGTTGAATCTGAAGAGAATCTTTCCTCACCTTTTGCCGTTGATATGGATCTTGGCTGGATGGTCTATGATCAGTTTGATCTCTCCAAGATCTCTCCTCCTGGGAAGGCGAAACCTTTTTTGAGTCGCTTTCATGGGATGATCAAACAAGGGGTTATGGAGATTCCATCTTTTGAATCTTCAAAAGTGCATAAACCGATTTAAAAGGAGCGTTTGATGCTGCATCTGCTTATGGATTATGCCAAACAGAAAAACATGGTGTCTCAGGTGGGATATGCGCCAAGGGCGGCGCATTGGTCAGTGGCCTTGAATCGGGATGGGATATTTCTAGAGCTTCTGCCTTTGGGGCTTGATGCGAAAAAAGGGAAAGTTTTCAATAGTCCTACGTTAAAATCTGGATTTTTGCAGGGCTCTGTGGCGCGGAGTCATTTTCTTTTGGAGAGTGCACAAGTTGTTTTTAAGTGGTATGCCAATGAAAAAGAGTTGGAAAAGGCCGAGCGTGTGGAGCGGCGGCGGGACTTTTTTAAGGATCTTTTTCTTTCGGCGGCCAAAGTTTCTCCTCTATGTGGATCGGTGGCACTTTTTTTAGCCAATGAATCAGAGGTTGAAAAAGCGCGTCTTGAAATTGAGGGAAAACAAGGTGCTAAAACAACGCAAGGCGTGACTTTTCATGTGGATGATCTGCTGTTGTTGGAGTGTCATGACTGGAAAGCCTGGTGGAATGATTTTGTTATTGATCTCAATAAAAGCGTTGTACCTAAAGGACGAAGAGCGGCTGTAAAGGTGGTCTCTTTGCTCGATGGACAACAGATTACGCCCGTGGCCACGCACGATAAGATCAAAGGGTTGGCTGGTGTTGGTGGATTGGGAACAGGGGATAATCTGATCTCTTTTGATAAAGCGGCTTTTCACTCTTATGGTTTGAAAAAATCTGATAATGCGGCGATGGATGAAGAGGGGGCAAAACGCTATAGCGATGTTCTCAATCAATTGATTAAGCAGTATGGTCGAAAGTTGGGGCAGGCGCTTGTGGTCCCTTGGTATAAGCAGGAGGTAAAGAGAGCGGAAAATCCTTTTGTTTGGACTGATCAGATAGAAAATCCTTCAGAAGAACAGGAGCGGGATGCCATGGCGCAGATGCGTGATCTTCTGGGGGCGATTCAAGCGGGAGAGCGTCCTGATCTTAAGGATAACCATTTTTATGTGTTAACGCTCTCTGGCGTATCGGGACGTGTGATGGTTAGAGATTGGATGGAGGGGCGTTTTGAGCAGTTGGTGGAGCATGTGCTCTGTTGGTTTAACGATCTTTCGATTGTGCATCGGGATGGTTCTGGATTAGCGCCGCATCCTAAGTTTTTAGCGGTGGTGGGCTCCATGTATCGTGAGTTAAAGGATATCCCCGCGCCACTTATCGCACAACTATGGCGGGTGGCGATTTTAAACCAGAAGATTCCTCATCATGTGATGGCGCAGGCGTTATTGCGTGTGCGCATGGATCTGGTGCTTGATAAACCTTTTAACCATGCCCGTATGGGGTTATTGAAAGCTTTTTTTTGTCGTTCTGTTTCAGGAGGAGAGGAGATGAAACCTTTTATGAATCCGGATCATCCAGATCCAATTTATCACTGTGGTCGTCTGATGGCGATTTTAGCGCGTTTACAATACGCCGCATTAGGTGATGTTGGGGCCGGTGTGGTGCAGCGCTACTATACCGCCATGAGCCAGACCCCGGCGCTGATTTTAGGGCGCTTGATCTCTAATGCGAAAAATCATCTCAATAAGTTGGATGGGGGTTTGGCGCGTTGGTATGAGGATCAAATCGCTGATTTAATGGTACATATTGGTGACCATCCCCCAAAAACATTAACTCTGGAGGGGCAGAGTCTCTTTGCTTTGGGTTATTATCAGCAGATGGCCCATGATCGTGCGGAGGCTCAAAGAAAAAAGAGTGAAAAAGCGTAGCAACCTATCCCATATATCTACTCTATTGACTTTAATAAGCGAGTGAAAAAAATGTCTTCTGTGATTAAAAATCGTTATGAGTTTCTGTTTTTGTTTGATTGTGAGAATGGCAATCCCAATGGTGATCCTGATGCGGGGAATGCACCAAGAATCGATCCTGAGGATATGCATGGTTTGGTTTCTGATGTCGCTTTAAAGCGCCGGGTGCGTAATTTTATTCAGGCTTCACATGGAAATGAGATGCCTCATGCAATTTTTGTTCAGCATGCCACCAACTTGAATCGACCGATCACCATGGCCCATGAGCAGACTGGTGATGGTAAAGTTCCCACAGGGAAGGGGAAGGATAAAGCCTCAAAGGATCGTGTTGAACAGGCGCGGAGATGGATGTGCAATAACTTCTATGATGTGCGCTGTTTTGGTGCGGTGATGTCTACGGGGCCTAATGCCGGTCAGGTTAGAGGCCCTGTGCAGTTCTCTTTTGCCCGCAGTATCGATCCAGTGCTTCCAATGGATCTATCGATCACACGTATGGCGGTGGCGGATAATATTGCGCCAAAACAAGGGGGTGGAAGTTCTTCTGGAATTGCTGCGTGGGAGAAAAATCAACCGGAGGATGCATTAAGGACCATGGGACGCAAGGCATTGATTCCTTATGGATTATATGCTTCTAAAGGGTTTGTTAGTGCCCATTTGGCAGAGGGGACGGGATTTTCTGAGCAGGATCTTGAGTTGTTATGGATGGCATTGATCAATATGTATGATCATGATCGTTCTGCCAGCAAGGGGATGATGTCGGCGCGAGGACTCTATGTGTTTCGCCATGAGGGCACGGATTTGGATCTGGAGCAGAGAGCGCGTCAGGCGCGTCTTGGCTGTGCGCCAGCCCATAAGTTGTTGGATCTAGGTTCGGTCATTGAGATTACACGTAAAGACGCCAGTCGTTCGGCAAGGCAGTTTAGCGATTATCAGGTTGATGTGCATGAAAAACGCATTCCTGAAGGAGTTATTCTGGAGTCGATGATCTGATCTTCATTTAGTAAGAGAGAAAAAAGTGAAAGCGATGGAGAAAGAGGCGTTCTTATCGGTTTCGATCTCTGCTTTGAATCACTATCTCTACTGTTCCAGGCGTTGTGCTTTGATCTATCTTGAGGATCAATTTGAAGAAAATCTTCATACGCAGCAGGGACGCCGGGAACATGAGATTGTGGATCAGGAGGCTTCTGTTTCACGTGATGGTCTCCGGTTGGAGTTTGCCTTGCCTGTGTGGAGTGAGCGACTGGGATTGGTTGGACGATGTGATCGTGTTGAGTTTCATGAGGATGGTTTGATTGTTCCTGTGGAGCATAAGCATGGTCGTAAGCAGATTCGTTTAAATGATGATGTTCAGCTTTGTGCGCAGGCATTATGTCTGGAGGAGATTTTTAAGGTATCCATTGAAAAAGGGGTGATCTATCACACCACAAGCCACCGGAGGCGTTGGGTGACGTTGGATTCTGCGCTTCGTCAGCAGACCGAACAGAGTGTTGAAGCGGTGCGTCGGTTGCTGTTATCGCATCGGTTGCCATCTGCAGAAAAAACGCCGCGTTGTCGGGGGTGTTCGTTACAGGATATCTGTTTGCCTGATGCAGGTCTGTCGATTGAGACGGATCTGTTTATGCCCAGGCCAGAGGAGGATCTGGAATGCATCAGCTTTTGAATACGCTTTATGTGATGACTCAAGGCGCTTATTTGCGTCTGGAGCGAGAGACGGTGCGTGTGGAGGTGGAGAAAAAGGTGCGTCTGCGCATTCCTTTTCACCATCTACGTGATATCGTTGTGTTTGGAAATGTTCTGGTGAGTCCTTTTCTGTTGCATCGGTGTGCTGATGATGGCCGTGTGGTGATCTTTTTGAGTCAGAGCGGGCGCTTTAAGGCGCGTGTGGAAGGGGGTGGTCAAGGGAATATTCTTCTGAGGATTGCGCACTTTGAGTTTTGGCAAAAACCGGAATCTTATTTGGTTTTGGTGCGTTCTTTTCTGGCGGGGAAACTTCAGAATTCACGACTGCTATTGTTGCGTGCGGCCAGAGATGCCTCTCAGGAGCAGACCTCTTTGGCATTGCGTGAAGTGGCTGAACAGTTGGCGTCTCTTTTAAGACCTTTATCCCAGAGTGATGATTTAGAGCGTATTCGGGGGATTGAAGGGCAGGCTGCGAAAAGCTATTTTTCTGTTCTTGATCAAGCGATAAAAGTTGATCGAGAACATTTTTTGTTTCAGAAACGGACGCGGAGGCCACCAAAAGATCGTGTTAATGCGCTGCTCTCTTTTTTCTATGCGCTGCTTCTTTCGGATTGCCAATCCGCATTAGAGAGTGTTGGTCTTGATCCTCAGTTAGGTTTTCTCCATACGATCCGTTCTGGCAGGCCAGGGTTGGCTTTGGATTTGATGGAGGAGTTTCGTTCTATTTTTGCGGACCGTTTAGCCATATCCCTGATTAATCGTCGTATCATTAAAAAAGAGCATTTTGATAAGCGGGTTGGTGATGCTGTTCTTCTGAATGAAGAGGGCAGGAAAAAGGTGGTGGGCGCATATCAGAAGCATAAGCAGAAAGCCGTTCTTTTTCCTGCTTTAAAGAGTAAAGTTCCTTGGGGGCTTGTTCCTCTATTACAGGCGAGGTTGCTTTCACGGCATATTCGTAGTGGTGGTGAAGAGCGCTATCAACCCTTTTTACCGAAGTAGGATAATGTTTGGTGGATATTTTAGTTACCTATGATGTGAATACTGAGGATAAAGCGGGGCGGCGGCGTCTGCGTCGTGTGGCCAAAACCTGTGAGGATTATGGCCAGCGTGTGCAGTGGTCTGTCTTTGAGTGTTGTGTGAATGCCATGCAGTTGGATAAGTTGACTCATGCGCTGTTGGAGAATATCGATCCTGAAACGGATAGTTTAAGGATCTATCGTTTAAAAGGAGGCCGTGAGAGCGCTGTGCAGGTTTATGGTAAGGATCAGTTCATCGATTTTGATGATACCTTGATTGTGTAGGTCATTTGCGCGAAACTCTATGAGACGCAAAAAGTGCGTTGAGTCGCGCTGGTAAATTCTTTAGGATTTACAATATGTTGATTTTCTATTATAGAAAATTGTTGTTTGTTGAAATGGCTTTTAAATGTCATTCGCGCAAACCGTCTTTTTTAAATAGAAAAAACAATGTATTGCAAAGGCGCGGTTCCGCCCACTCTTCGGGGTGGGCGTGGATTGAAACGTGCGGATCTATCCACGTTTTACTAAAGATCTGAGTTCCGCCCACTCTTCGGGGTGGGCGTGGATTGAAACTTATGAGGCTTTGATATGCCGAACAATGATGAGCCAGTTCCGCCCACTCTTCGGGGTGGGCGTGGATTGAAACTTTTTTACATGATTAGGCGCCCCATACCATGAATTGTTCCGCCCACTCTTCGGGGTGGGCGTGGATTGAAACGACATGGACTGGAAAGCGTGATACACTCCCTTCTGGTTCCGCCCACTCTTCGGGGTGGGCGTGGATTGAAACTTTGATAATCAAATTTGCAATTCGTGCCGCTTCCAGCGTTCCGCCCACTCTTCGGGGTGGGCGTGGATTGAAACTCCCCCAGTTTCCTGAACTCTTCCCAGGCTTCTTGTTCCGCCCACTCTTCGGGGTGGGCGTGGATTGAAACTGAAATTGTTACACAGCTCTAGAGAAAAAACATGCCGTTCCGCCCACTCTTCGGGGTGGGCGTGGATTGAAACATCTCCTGGTGCCATGGAAAGATCATGCGAATCAGGTTCCGCCCACTCTTCGGGGTGGGCGTGGATTGAAACAATATAGAGAATTTCTTAGGCAAAGATAATATTAGTTCCGCCCACTCTTCGGGGTGGGCGTGGATTGAAACGTCTCTCCTATCTCCGGGATATAGGCAGAAATTCTGTTCCGCCCACTCTTCGGGGTGGGCGTGGATTGAAACTCAAGGAAAACAATACTGTCTCCTGGCAATAGTTCTGTTCCGCCCACTCTTCGGGGTGGGCGTGGATTGAAACGCTTAAGCAAATTATAATCGAATGATTCTTTTTTATGTTCCGCCCACTCTTCGGGGTGGGCGTGGATTGAAACGATGATCATTAATGATTATATAGATGCTCAAAGAGTTCCGCCCACTCTTCGGGGTGGGCGTGGATTGAAACCATGGGAATCCATGCTGGGGCTCTGATACATGATGAAGTTCCGCCCACTCTTCGGGGTGGGCGTGGATTGAAACTCGACACTAATTATCAGGATTCGATTGGCGAACCTGTTCCGCCCACTCTTCGGGGTGGGCGTGGATTGAAACGTTGCACGATCAGGCCCGCGCTCAGCGATTTCACGGTTCCGCCCACTCTTCGGGGTGGGCGTGGATTGAAACTCTTCGAATTTAGATATACCTGATACGGGCCTCCGTTCCGCCCACTCTTCGGGGTGGGCGTGGATTGAAACAGACCAACGAAACAGCACACAAACACACAAAAGGACGTTCCGCCCACTCTTCGGGGTGGGCGTGGATTGAAACAATTTTTTTTGCAAATGTAAATAGGTCTATATTAATAGTTCCGCCCACTCTTCGGGGTGGGCGTGGATTGAAACTCTCTGCTATTGAGCTCGATTCTACGTCTGCGGGGGGTTCCGCCCACTCTTCGGGGTGGGCGTGGATTGAAACATGATTGTTGGGATGGATGGTAAAAATTCTGCTCCAGTTCCGCCCACTCTTCGGGGTGGGCGTGGATTGAAACTTTCTTCTTCCCGAAGGGCTGAAGAAAATAAATCAAGTTCCGCCCACTCTTCGGGGTGGGCGTGGATTGAAACGCACTCCTACTTGTTGTGTTGTTGCGAAGAAAAATTGTTCCGCCCACTCTTCGGGGTGGGCGTGGATTGAAACATCCGGACGATGATAGAAATACTTTTATTCCGGCGTTCCGCCCACTCTTCGGGGTGGGCGTGGATTGAAACCTTGAAATTCAGCTCAAGAAACCCTTCCCAAAGTCCGTTCCGCCCACTCTTCGGGGTGGGCGTGGATTGAAACTGCTAAAAGAAGATGAAAAGCGTGACTTAATAGATGTTCCGCCCACTCTTCGGGGTGGGCGTGGATTGAAACTTTATGATGTTACGCATGCTACGGAAAGTGATTGTCGTTCCGCCCACTCTTCGGGGTGGGCGTGGATTGAAACCTTATCAATGTTCGCAAAACTTGCGAAAAATAAACGTTCCGCCCACTCTTCGGGGTGGGCGTGGATTGAAACGAACATCATGAAATTAGCGATCAAGTGGCTGATATGTTCCGCCCACTCTTCGGGGTGGGCGTGGATTGAAACTCTCAGATCGGAGAAATGGAAAGAGAGGTTGCAAAGTTCCGCCCACTCTTCGGGGTGGGCGTGGATTGAAACAATGCTTGCAAGTTATCTGCGTGTCTCCGTACTAGGTTCCGCCCACTCTTCGGGGTGGGCGTGGATTGAAACCTCAAAAGAGGAAACAGACCAACTGGTTTATCTGAATGTTCCGCCCACTCTTCGGGGTGGGCGTGGATTGAAACTTCATTAGAAAAGCCGGATCAGATTCAGATTCCATTCCGTTCCGCCCACTCTTCGGGGTGGGCGTGGATTGAAACCTCGGTAGAAAAATGAGGACAACCGAAGAATTTAAAGTTCCGCCCACTCTTCGGGGTGGGCGTGGATTGAAACATCAGCGTCTGTTTTAAAAAAAATTCATCTATCGTTAGTTCCGCCCACTCTTCGGGGTGGGCGTGGATTGAAACAATGCTTGCAAGTTATCTGCGTGCCTCCACACTAGGTTCCGCCCACTCTTCGGGGTGGGCGTGGATTGAAACTTGTTAAACTTGATTTACATTTGCGAAGAAAAATTGTTCCGCCCACTCTTCGGGGTGGGCGTGGATTGAAACGTTTCAAATCTCACAACGGCTTTTCATACGGTAGCGTTCCGCCCACTCTTCGGGGTGGGCGTGGATTGAAACGTAGTTTTCCAGGCTCGAAATTTTTATTTATCGTTCCGCCCACTCTTCGGGGTGGGCGTGGATTGAAACAATTATAATTTCCAATACGTACTTCTCAGAAGTACGTTCCGCCCACTCTTCGGGGTGGGCGTGGATTGAAACATCAGTTCTCCCCAATCAGCGCCGATCTTTAGATAGAGTTCCGCCCACTCTTCGGGGTGGGCGTGGATTGAAACTTTTGTGCAGTTTCCTGTGCAGGAGTTTCGCCCACTCTTCGGGGTGGGCGTGGATTGAAACTCCAAAGGATCGTATTTTGATTTGCGGCCTATAAAGTTCCGCCCACTCTTCGGTGCGGCTTCCTGTGCAGGAGTTGCGCCCGTTCTTAGGGGCGGGCGTGGATTGAAACGCATTAATACCTAACGCGATGTGCGACTTTCATGACGAAACGAGCCCATCAAAGACAAGAGGATCTCTGCCAAGCTGTCTGTTCATAAAAACGCAGATGGTGTGAGAAAGAATTTTTCTCGCAATCCGACTTTTGAGATGCCATACATCTCTGACACGGATTTTTTCAATATTAAAGCGCTCTGTCAGTTGGCCTATAACGGTTTCAATGAGTCGTCGCACTGACATTAATTTTTTGACAAACTCCTTTGGCCGATTATCCCTCATA